>JBIKMQ010000028.1:0-10020 GCA_044359215.1 Candidatus Chromulinivoraceae bacterium | reverse complement strand
CATCCCGCGGTCCATCCACCCCCCGGAAAGGCGCCTCGAGCACTCCTGGGGCGCCACCGGCGGCGTCCTCCGCACCCTCGGCGTCCTCCGCGCGGGGCCGGTCCTCCGGCTACCATCATGGCGACCTCCGTTCGGCCTGCATCCGGGCCGGTCTGGAGATGGTGGCGGCGGGGCGGCTCGACTTCTCGATGCGCGACCTGGCCCGCCAGCTGGGCGTCTCCCATCAGGCGCCCTACCACCACTTCAGCGGGCGCGAGGACCTGCTGGAGGCGATCTGCGCGGAGGGGTTCGAGGAGTTCCGGTCGGATCTGCACCGGGCCCGCCGCGCCGAATCCAACCCGCGTGCGGCCCTCCACCGCATCGGCCGGGCCTACCTCGAATTCGCCCGCCGGCGCCCGCACCACTACCGCCTGATGTTCACGGTTCCGGCGTCGGACCGCCCACGACCGGAGGACCGCGACACCGAGCCACGGTTGCCCTCGGCGGCGGAGGCGTCGTTCGAGGAACTCCACGGATGCATCCGGGACCTCCAGGCGGCCGGCGACTACCCGGGCCGATCGAGCCTCGACGTGGCCGTGGCGGTGTGGTCGTGGTCGCACGGATTGGCGCTGCTGCTCTCGCAGGGCCAGCTCCGATGGCTGGGCTACGGCGACCGCCTCACGCCACAACTCTACCGCCGCTGGGCCGCGCTGCTGCCGGAAGCGCCAACGCCCGACACCCAGACCGCCGAGAATCCCGAAGGTCCCAAGACCGATCTCCCAACCCGTCGCGAAACGTCGTCCCGGCGGGCCGGGCCGCGGCTCAAGGCTTCTTCTCGCGCACGGTCGTCTCCGAACGGATGACCTGACCGGCCTGATTGAGCACCAGTTCCACCGCGTGATCCTGGGCCTTGGCCTGCACCCGATAGGCCATCTGGCCGTCCTCGAAAACCTCGGCGACCCGCCGCACCGGCGCCTCGCCCACCGCCTGAAGCACCGTGCCCTGAAAGGTCTCGGGCAGGGCGCCCAGCTCCACCTCGCGGCGCATGCGGACCAAGGCTCCGTTCTGGTCGAGCGACAACTCCACATGCCGGCCCTCGGGCGTCTTGGATTCCATCGAGTAGAACATCCGGCCCTCGGATTGCTTGAAGTGGGCTCCCTCGATGGGCACCTCGCCCAACTGCTGGCGGAACCCCTCGAGCACGGCCTCAGGGAGGCCCGAACGATCCATGAAACCGCTGCGCAGGTAGGTGGGCACGGTTCGCGCTGCCGGCCCGGTCCCGGTGCCAGGACGGTCGCCATCGACGGCCACCTCCGGTCCGCCGCGACCGGCGGGCCACCGTTGCTCCACCTGCCGGCGCAGCGTGGCCACCTCGCCCCGGAGCGCGGACAGCTCCGCCGCCACCCGATCCAGTCCCGCCTCACCGGACGGGGGCGGCGGCACCGGCGGGCTGTCCGGTTCCGCAGGGGCATTGGCCACAGCCCGCAGGGCCTCCAGCTCCACGCCCTGGCGCTGCCACCGGTGCTGATTCCAGGTGCCCCAGGCCCCCAACACCGCCACGGCTCCCCAACCCAGCCATCGTCGATCCATGCCAGAAGTTGTCGACAGAAAACCCGGCCAAAGCAACCCGTGACTCGGGGCCTGGCCTCCCAGGCCTCGCCGCGTGGGTCAGGTTCGCGGGGCAAGGCACCGACGCCGACGAGGGAGCCGGCGTGGAAGGCGATGTCGCCCCTCGGTCCGCCCGATCCGTTCGGCACGCTGCGATTGCCCCAGCCCCCGGGACGGGCTCAAGATTTCCCCATGTTCCGGACCCTCCTCGTGGCCTGCGCCCTGTCCGGTGCGCTGGCCTGTTTGGCCGCCCCGCGCTCCGACCGCCCCAACATCCTGGTCATCCTCACCGACGACCAACGCTGGGATGCCCTCGGGGTGGTGCAGCGGGAGCTGGGCGACCGGGCGTTGTTCCCCTGGTTCCAGACGCCGAACCTCGACCGCCTGGCCCGCGAGGGCGTGCGCTTTTCCAACACCTTCGTCACCACGTCGCTGTGCTCCCCGAGCCGTGCCTCGTTCCTGAGCGGCCGGATGGCGCGCAACCACCGGGTGCAGAACAACTTCACCGAATACCCCAACGAGCTGCCCGGCTACCCGCGTCGGTTGCACGAGTCGGGCTACGAGACCGCCTACATCGGCAAGTGGCACATGGGCGAGAACAACGACGAGCAGCGACCCGGGTTCGACTTCTGGATGAGCCACCGCGGCCAGGGCAACTACTTCGACAACGAGTTCAATGTGAACGGTACCCGCCAGCGCTTCCCCGGCTACTACACCACGGTGGTGACCGGGGCGGCGGTCGATTGGATCCGGCAACCGCACCCGAAACCCTGGCTCATGGTGCTGGGTCAGAAGGCTCCGCACGGAGGCCCGATCCAACCGGAACCGCGCTTCGCACAAGCCCTCGACGGCTTCCCCATCCGCAAGCCGGTGAACTACGACAACCACTCGGTCGCCGACGGCAAACCGGCCTGGCTGTCGGAAAGCCTCAAGACCTGGCATGGATCGCAGGGCCCGCTCTACGGGCTCAAGGAACACGACCGGTTGGTGCGGGCCTACCTGGCCACGCTCCTGTCGGTCGACGAGAGCGTGGGCCGCGTCTACGAGGCCCTTCGCGCCTCGGGCCAACTCGATCGCACGGTCATCGTCTTCACGAGCGACAACGGCTTCGTGCTCGGCGAGCACGGGCGGGTCGACAAGCGCACCGCCTACGAAGACAGCCTTCGCATCCCGCTCATCATCCGGCATCCCGGCCTCGGTGGCGCAGGCATGATCGTGAGCAACCTGGTGCTCAACCTCGACCTGGCCCCGACGCTGGTGGACTTCGCCGGGGCCCCTGCCCTGCGCGGCACCCAGGGCCGCTCGCTCCGGCCGCTGATGCAGGGGCGTCGGCCCCGCTGGCGGGAGTCGTTCCTCTACGAATACAATTACGAGGAACAGTTCCCCTACACCCCGAATGTGCGGGCCCTGCGCACCGACCGTTGGAAGTTCATCCGGTATCCGCACGGCGACGGCAGCGCGGACCGCTTCACGGCCGAACTGTACGACCTGGCCAATGATCCCCAGGAGCAGCGGAACCTCATCCAGGATCCCGCCGCGGCCCCGGTCCGCCGCCGCCTGGAGAAGGACCTGACGCGGCTCTCGCGCCAGAGCGGCCCCGACCGGATGCCGGTGTACGGGGGCATCGTGAACGTGCTGCCGAAGTACTAGGGAGCGCCCACCGAAGCGCATCCGGAGACTCCGGGTCCAGGAAGCTCCTTTGGCCGCGCAGGGGTGATCGAAGGCCCGCGAAGGATTCGGTGATCCGTCTCGAGTCAGCCGGACGCACCCGACCGAGGTTCCCGACGCCGGGCCATCCAGCTCCAGTGGAGCATCAGGCCCACGAAGAAGATCCACTCCCAGAGCGGCGTGGAGTGAAGTCCATCGCCGGGCCAGTGGCGCAGGCTGCGGTCTTCACGGCAGAGCCGCTCCCATTCCATCAACTGATGGAATCCGAAAGCCGAGACACCGGCATACAGATGGAAGGGCCAGAGGCTGCGAAGGCCACCGCCGGCCCGGAGATGGGCGGCCGCATCGAGGACCACTCCCATTCCCAGGATCGGAATGCCCCACAGGGCGACTCGGGTGTGGAATTGGCCACTGGTCATTCCAAACCACCGCCCCGAACGGCTGTCCGGGATCCACACCGTCACCAGGATCATCGCCAGCCCCAGGGCCAGCGTCAGGGTGGCCATCCCGCCGGGACTCGCCCAGCGGGCAACCCCACGCCGGTGGCGCAGCACCAGCAAGTCGGCCATCCACAGCAGCAGCGCGGTCATGCCCACCTGATAAACCCGCCAACCCGCCGGGTTCCGATCGGCATCCGGTGAACCCAGGTACGAGATGGTGCACCGCATCGGAGAATACCGGTTTTCCGGCGGATAAAGCACCCAGGCCATGACCAGGCCGGCGATTCCCAGGCACAGCAGCGCCAGGCGGCGCAACGGGCCATCCTCCAGGAATCGTCGCAGGCGCGGTTTCATCGGCGGTGTCGCGAGCATGGATCCGGAGTTCCGGGGAGCACAACCGACGAAGTGTCCCACGCCGCTCAAAAGACTTGCCCGGCGCCGTCCAACGCGGAACAACCACACCCATCCCCATGAAATGGAACCTTCGATCCTGCCGCACCGGAGTCCGCCCACGCGGCTTCACCCTGATCGAGTTGCTGGTGGTCATCGCGATCATCGCCATCCTCGCCGGCATGCTCCTGCCGGCGCTCGCACGCGCCAAGGAACAGGGCAAACGGGCCCGTTGTCTGAACAACCTGCGGCAGATCGGCATCGGCATGACGCTCTACGCCAACGACAACAAGGACGTGCTGCTCAAGGCCCGTTTCGATGGTGGCAACTGGGTGCAGATCTCCATCAACGAGCCCGAGGCCGGATCGGCCCGCCAGCTCGGCCTGCCCGTGGACACCAACTCGACCGTGGCCAAGATGTGGACCTGCCCCAACCGCCCGGATTTCCCGACCTACGAGCCCGAGTACAAGCAGTTCAACATCGGCTACCAGTACTACGGCGGCATCGCCACGTGGAGCAATCCGGCCGGCACCTTCGATTCGAGGAGCCCGGTGAAGACGGCCACCTCCGAACCCGGCTGGGTCTTGGCGGCCGACGCCGTGATGAAGGTGGACGGCAAATGGGGCGGCGGTCGTGATTCCGCCTTCAAGGGCATGCCCCCGCACCAGGGTCCCGGCAAGAAGCCCATCGGCAGCAACCACCTCACCATCGACGGCGCCGCCCGCTGGGTGCAGGCCCAGAAGCTCCTGTTCCTCCACAGCTGGAACACCGGCGGCGCCCGCGACTCCTACATGTTCCAGGACGACATCGGCCCCGACCTCCAGGCCAAGATCGCCCAAATCCGCCTCAAGCCCTGACGAACCGATGGGGTCGGTCCTCACTATTGACACAAAAGGGGCCAGTCCTCCCTTTCTTCCATCGCCCGCCGCCCTGCACCCGCCTGAGAGGTTCCCTGCCACGGCAGGGACCCTCCGAAGCCTTCCGGAGCCACCGTCATCGGTTTCCGTCGTTCCCTTCCGAACGACCTGAGGAAATGCTCGGGCCATGTCGATCCAGTATTTCGTGAGGACCGTTTCGGCCCGGCTCATGCCGCTGGCCATTGGTCTCGGCACCGCCTGGGCCGCGGAACTGCAGGTGCCCGCCTTCACCGCCTACACCCTGCCCGACACCGATTCGCCCCGCATCTCCGAACGCGGCGGCGTCCGCGGGTGGACCGACCCCGCCAACTCGGTGCACTGGTACGGCCGACTGAATCAACCCGGCACACTCCAGGCGAAGCTTCGCCTGAAGCTGCCCGAGGGGGCCGAATCCAAGCTGCGCCTGACCGTGGCCGGAGGCTTTCGCGAGGTGACCGTCCGCGGCGCTTCGGGCCCGGAGCCGGTGACGGCCGACTTCGGCGCCTTCACGATCGAACGCCCCGGGTATCAGGATTTCCACCTCGGGTCGCTCAATCCCAAGGGGCAGGATGCGGGCCAGCTCGAAGCCCTGGTGCTCGACGGTCCCGCCGTCGAGGGCGCCCACTTCAACCTCAAGGAGCGCCGCAACGCGGCCTCGGTGCACCTCAGCTACAAGGCCTCGACCCATGCCATCGCGGCGTTCTATTGCGAGGTGACCGCGGTCGAGGAACCGGTGACCACCTTCTACATGGCCTGCGGCTGGCACCGGGGCTATTTCGGCATGCAAGTCAACAGCCCGACCGAGCGGCGGATCATCTTCTCGGTGTGGGACAGCGGCGACGAGGCCGTCGACCGCAACAAGGTCTCCGCCGAGAAGCGGGTTCAACTGATGGGCAAGGGGGACGGCGTGTATTCGGCAACGAAGGCACCGGCGGCCACAGCCACCTCAAGTACCCGTGGAAGACCGGCCAGACGCAGCGCTTCCTGGTCACGGCCCAGCCGACCAACCAGACCTTCACCGTCTATTCCGGGTACTACCACCACCCCGACAGCCACCGGTGGATGCTCATCTCATCGTGGAAGGCCCCGCGCGAGGGCGGATGGCTGCGCGGCCCCCACAGCTTCAGCGAGAACTTCTGGGGCAACACCGGTCACCTGCCCCGCAAGGCGCTGTATGGCCGCCAATGGATCCGCACCCCGGACGGCGAATGGATCGAGATCACCGAGGCGAGCTTCAGCCACGACCCCACCGGCAAGAGCGACCGGCTCGACCGCTTCATGGGCGTGGAACAGGGGCAGTTCTTCCTGAGCCACGGCGGATTCCTCGAGGGCACCATGCCCTTCGGCCAACGCTTCACCCGCCCCGCCACCGGCGAACCCCCGAAGGAGTTGACCGAGTTCTTCCGGTGAAACCGTCTGAAACAATTCTCCGGTTCGGATCAACCCGATTGCTGTTCCATTCAAACCCAGCCACCTTCGTGCAAGAACGATCATGAGTTCCCAAGGCATCGCGCGCGTCATCGGAGTCGGGTTGCTGCTCTTCAGCGCCCTCGTCATGGCCACCTCGGGGACCTTCGTGGTCAAACCCGGGTACCGGGGGATCGAAGTCACCCTGGGCCGGGTCTCCCCGGGGTTCAAACCCGAGGGCTTCGGACTGAAGGCTCCGTTCGTCACCGAGATCATCCCGGTCTCCGTGCGGCAGCAGACCGCCGAGGAACTGGCCGAGTGCTATTCTTCGGACCTTCAGCAAATCCGGGTCGACCTGCGATTGCTCTACCGCATTCCCGAGGCGTCGGTGGTCAAACTCTTCCAGGACTATGACGGCAATCCGTTCGAGAGCCTGGTCGCGCCGCGGGTGCAGGAGGCCTTGAAAGAGGTGGCCGCGATGCAAAGCGCGGAGCTCATCGTGAAGAACCGCGAGCAAATCAAGACCCGGTCGCTGGAAATCGCCCGCCGCAAGATCGGCTCGCTCGTCGTCCTCGAGGACATCGTCATCCAGAACATCGCCCTCACCCGGGAACTGGAGCACGCCATCGAGGCCAAGATGGTCCAGGAACAGGAGGCCTCGAAGTCCAAGTACCTCCAGCAACGCGTGCAAATCGAGGCCGACACCGCCGTGATCCGGGCCAAGGGCGAGGCCGAGTCCATCCTCATCCGGGGAGACGCCTTGAAGAAGAACCCCGCCTTCGTGGATCTCCAGATCGTGGACCGCTGGGACGGCATCGCTCCGCTGGTCATTGGCGGCAACGATCAGATCCTCTTGAACTTCCAAGACCTGGAACGCCTCAAAGGCCAGAAGACCGAGCCCGCCGGTTCCCGCCCTGCGACTCCGGCGGCCACCCCCTCTCCGGCCACACGGTCCATCAAGCGCTGACACCATGAATCCTCAAACCGCCCCCCGCCTCATCGTCGCCTCGATGGCGTTCTTCGTGGCCTTGCTGGTGCTCAACTCGGCCTCGTACGTCATCGAACCCGGCACCCGCGGCCTCAAGGTGACCCTCGGCAAGACCCAAGAGGGATTTCTGCCCGAGGGCTTCGGGCTGAAGACCCCGTTCATCACCAGCATCGTGCGGGTCAACGTCCGCCAACGCACCCGAGGGCTGACGGCCGACTGCTTCTCCTCCGACTTGCAGCAGGTGAAGATCGATCTGCGGGTGCTCTTCCGCATTCCCGAGGGGTCGGTGGTGCCGATCTACCGGGAGTTCGCGGGGGATCCCTTCGACAGCCTCATCGCTCCCCGTGTCCAAGAGGCCATCAAGGAGGTCACCGCGTTGATGACGGCCGAGCAGATCGTCAAGAACCGCGAGGAGATCAAGAAGAAGTCCATGACCTTGGCCAGCCAGAAGATCGGATCGTTGCTGGTGGTCGAGGACATCGTCCTGCGGGACATCGATCTCTCACCCGAATTGGAGAAGGCCATCGAGGCCAAGATGGTGGCCGAGCAACAGGCCAACCAGGCCCGCTTCACCCAAATCCAGACCCAGACCGAATCCGAGACGGCGGTCATCAGCGCCAAGGGTGAGGCCGAGGCCATCCGGGTCCGCGGCGAGGCGTTGCGTCAAAGCCCATCCTTCCTGCGTTGGAAGATCGTCGAGCGCTGGAATGGGCGCTCGCCCATGGTCATTCCCCCGCCCTCCGAACACAACGCCGCCGGCCTGTTGCTGCCGATCAGCCCGTCGGAGACCCCGGCCACGCCATGACCTCCCGACGCCGGGCCGCGATCCAAGCCCTGTTCTTGGCCGGCTTGGGATGCTTCCTGATCTGGGTCTTCCCGCGCGCCGCCGCGTTCGCCGAGATGGCCGCACGGGAGTTGCGATACCTGTGGTGGCTCGTCCTGGTGATCGGCATCGGTGCCTGGTTGATCTGGGGCTATGGGCGAAAACCCAAGGAATAGCCGTCCGGGTCCATCGATGCGATCGATGTCACCGTCGACGCAATCGATTCACGCAACCGGAGACTGAACGTCCAGGGTGTCCCCCGTGAACATCGCCTCCAGAGACAACGCCCCGCCCGAGGGCCGCGAGACGGCCGACACGTCGACTTCCCCCACGCGCCCCGACGACGACGTGTGCAAACGACCACCGCGAGGGTTCGGTGCGCGGATCGGCCTGGCGGCCTTGGCCGGCTCCGTCGTGGCCCTCTCCTGCGCGCTGACGGGTCCCCGCCCCTACCGGGCCGCCGCGCCGTTGCCTCCCCCGCCCCGGATCGACCTGCATGTCCACACGGCGGGCATCGGTGCCGGCGGCAGCGGCTGCCTCATCTCCAAGGACCTCGAGAACAGCTGGAAATTCGGCCTCTACCTGAAGGCCTTCGACACGACCCGCGACAGCCTCCAGCAGCACGGGGATGCCTGGCTGGTGGAGAAGATCGCCGCCCAGGTCGCCGCCAGCGCGTCGGTCGACCAGGCCGTGGTGTTGGCGCTCGATGGGGCCGTGGACGACCAGGGCCGCCTGGACCCCGCCGCCACCGAGGTCCATGTGCCCAACGAGTTCCTGGCCCGGGAGGTGGCCCGGTATCCGAACCTGCTCTTCGGAGCCTCGATCCACCCCAGGCGGCATGACGCGATCGAACGCCTGGACGCCTGCGCGGCGCAGGGTGCGGTCCTGGTGAAGTGGATCCCCAGCGTCATGCACATCGATCCTGCCGATGAACGACTGATCCCGTTCTACGAACGCCTCAAGCACCACCACCTGCCGCTGCTCACCCACACCGGCAATGAGCGCTCGTTCACCCATGCCCAGGACGACCTTTGCGACCCGGAACGCCTGCGCCTGCCGCTGCGCCTCGGGGTCACGGTCATCGCCGCCCACATCGCCTCCACCGGCAGCACCGGCGGCGAACGCCACACCGATCGACTCGTCCGCCTGATGGCGGAGTTCCCGAACCTCCATTCCGAGATCTCGTCGCTCACCCAGGCCAACAAGCTCGGCTACCTGGGCGAGGCGTTGACCCGGCCCGAATTCGAAGGTCGCCTGTGCTACGGCTCCGACTTCCCGCTCATCAACACGGCGATCGTCTCCCCGTGGCTCTTCGCCCACCGCCTCACACCCGCGCAAATCCGCCGCATCGACGGCCTGACCAACGCCTGGGACCGGGACATCGCGCTGAAGCAGGCCCTCGGCGTGCCGCCAGACGTGTTCGCGCGGACCGCCCAGTTGCTCGCCCCCCGATTACCGGCCGCCGCGGCCTCGAAGACACGACCGGCGCCCGGTCAGGCACCGCCGCACCTCCGCACGGGGACGCCGGCACCCTGAGGGAATCAAGGCCCATGGACCCGGACCTCGGCGAACTCGCGGTTGGCCCATAGGACCGACGCAAGGCCGAGGTTGAGGCGGTTGGTGGGCCTCCAAGGCGTGGAAAGGTCGTACCCATGGCGACCGGCCCTTCAGGGCCGGTCGCCTTGGTTCAGGAGGCTGGATGAGTAGGTGCCATCATTCCTTGACGAGGCGGAATTGACGGAACGCAACGGTGTCACCCGAAGGAATCGGAACGAGCACCGGAGCTTCGTCGCCATGCGTCTCGATCACACCAACGGAGGT
>JBIKMQ010000533.1:0-2717 GCA_044359215.1 Candidatus Chromulinivoraceae bacterium | reverse complement strand
CTTGGTGACCAGGATCGTCGGTCGGGAGCGTTGCTGCGCCTGGATGACCAGCGCCTGGGCGAGGATCCGGTTGTCCATGCTGCCGCTGGCGATGACATCCCGCGCCGGTCCCGACTTGGCGGCCGGGAGGAAGATGATCTGCAGGCGTCCTCCGGTGGCCAGGGCGACTCCCTTGTTGAGGTTTCCCTCGCGGCGGAGCGCGTCGAGGCGCCGGGAGACCGTCCGGGCGTTCTGGCCCCGCTCGCTGGTCTCACGCTTGAACTTGTCCACCTCCTCGAGCACCTCGATGGGGATCAGGACATGGTTGTCCTGGAAGTTGAGCAGCGCGTTGGGGTCGTGCAGCAGGACGTTGGTGTCGAGGACGTAGTTCTTGATGCGCGGACCGTCGGGCGGGCTTCCCGGTGCCTGGGCGGTCTTCGTGGCGGTGCCCCGGGGTTTGCGGGAGGATTTCACGGGGGCCTGGGCCTTCGTGACGATCGGGTCCGATGCGCTGTCCAGCACGGGAACGGTTGATGGGCCCGACTGGTCGCCGGTTCAAGCCGAATCCGCCGCCCTCCCCTGAAATCGGCCTTCCGGCGGGGTGACAATCCTGTGACGCCTGACGGGAAGACCATCGGACACCTTTTGTCTGAAGCTCGCGCGCAGAATGTGCGCCATGAAGATCGATGATCGATTCGAGGAGGAGCGGGGCGAGGTGGTGGAACTCATCCCCTGTGGCGGCCATCTGCCCGACGGGTTGAGCGAGGGGTTCCAGGTGCGGGTGGTCCGGCGCCTGGGCGGCGACCGCCGCCTGGTCGAGCGCGAGGGGCGCGAATGGGTGGTGGGCGCGGGACAGATCCGTCTCCGGCGCCGCCTGTCGCCGGTCACCCCCATCGGGGGTGAGGAGACCTGGAACCTGCCGTTGCGCGCGGTCCGTCCCCGCATGCCCGACCGGAGCGGCATCCTGGCGTCGTCCCCGGGGTTCAGGCGCCCGGGGCATTGAACCGGCCGCCGGGTGGCATTCTTCCGCGTTGCGCCCGCCGTCGCTCCGGCGCGAGAGTCGGCCTCAGCATGTCTGCACAGGTCATCGCCATCGCCAACCAGAAGGGGGGCGTGGGCAAGACAACCACAAGCATCAACCTGGCCGCCGGGCTGGCGATGCGCGGCCATCCGGTCCTCCTGATCGACCTCGACTCGCAGGCCAACGCCACCAGCGGCCTTGGGCTCGACAAGGCCGAGGGGGGCAGCGTGTACCGGCCCCTGCTCGGCCTGGGCAGCCTCGAGGACCGCATCCGTCCCACCGCCTACCCGAACCTCTCGGTGATCGGCAGCGAGCTCGACCTCTGCGGCATCGAGGTCGAACTGGCCCGGGTCGAGGATTCCATCCTGCGCCTGCGCAAGGTGCTCCAGCCGATCAAGGAGTCCGGGCGTTTCCAGGTCATCCTGCTCGATTGCGCCCCGTCGCTCGGCATCATGACGCTCAATTCCTTCGCCGCCGCCGACAAGCTCGTCGTGCCCCTCCAGTGCGAGTACTATGCGCTCGAGGGCATCGCCATGCTCACCCGCGTGATCAACCAGGTGCGCGACAACGGGGTGAACCCCGGCCTGGAGATCCTCGGCGTGGTGATGACCCTGCTCGATGCCCGGACTCGTCTGGGCCAGAGCGTCGTGGCCGAGGTCCGCCAGCATTTCGGGGACAAGGTCTTCGACACGGTGATTCCCCGGAGCACCCGGCTGGCCGAGGCGCCCAGCCACGGCAAGCCCATCATGGCCTACGATCCGTACAGCGCCGGCGCGGCCGCCTATGAGGTGCTGGCGGGCGAGGTGGCCCAGCGGCTGGGGTTGCCCGTGCCGGCCTGAGCGGTCGGTCACGGGATTGTCCGGCCGGCGACGGCTGTCATGGGCCGTCATGGCGGTTGCCGTGCCCTCCAAGTGCACCGGGGCTTCCCTCCGGTCGAGCGCCCATGGCAGCCTGCAAGGCATGAAGCTCCCCGCCGCCATGAGGTTCCTGGTCCTGGCTGCCGTGTCGGCGCTGGTCCTGAGGGCCGCCGACCGCCCGAACATCCTCTTCATCATGACCGATGACCACGCGGCCCACGCGATCTCCGCGTATGGCAGCCGGATCAATCGGACCCCCCACCTCGACCGCCTTGCCGCCCAAGGACTGCGGTTGGACCGCTGCTTCGCCGGCAACTCGATCTGCACCCCCAGCCGGGCCACTCTCCTGACGGGCCAATACAGCCACCGCAACGGGGTGCCGGTGTTCAACGACCTCGACCCGTCCAAGACCACCGTGGCCCATCGCCTCCAGCAGGCGGGCTATTACACGGCCATGCTCGGCAAATGGCACCTCGGCTCCGATCCCCAGGGCTTCGACGACTGGAACATCCTCCCGGGGCAGGGGCGCTACAACGATCCCATCCTCTACGACCGCACGGGCCATCGGGTCTACAAGGGCTATGTCACCGACATCATCACCGACCTGACCCTCGACCTGCTCAAGAACCGGCCCAAGGACAAGCCGTTCTTCCTGATGTGCCACCACAAGGCCCCCCATCGCGAGTGGACGCCCTCCGAGAAGTACCGCCGCGAATTTGCCGGGCGCGAATTCCCGGAGCCTTCGACGTTCCGCGACACCTACGAGGGCCGGTCCGACGCGCTCAGGCAGAACCACCAGACCGTGTTCAGGAACCTGACCCGGCACGACCTCAAGATGGTGCCGCCGGAGGGTCTGGCCG
>JBIKMQ010000027.1:0-10030 GCA_044359215.1 Candidatus Chromulinivoraceae bacterium | reverse complement strand
GACACCGATAACCGGTTTGCCCACCTGACCGAAGGGCGGTGGCAGCGCGGCCGCCTCGAGTTGCACGTGGTCTACCTCAACGACCGGTACCGCCTGTCGGTGGAGCGACGGAAGGATCGATGGATGGGCTCGTGGAGGCTGGAAGACGACTCGGCCTCCGGCCCGCTGGAACTCTGGCGGGAGGTCCCCGCAACCCTGGCGCCGCCTCGCCGCGGCACCCTCGCCCTGTACGAGTGCCAAAAGGCCGGAAGTCCGGAGCGCCTCTACCGGTTGGCGGGCGAGACATTGCCCCCAGGCTGGCAGCGTGCGCCTCGGCCCCTGTGCGAAGTGTGGAAGCCCCGCAAGGAAATCGGATCCCGGTGCTCCCGCTGAGGAGGCCTGAGCGATGGTCCGGAGGACCGGAGTCCGCGGACCGTGAATCTCACTCCACGATCAGCTCGCCGCGCATGAGGCGCCAGTGGCCGGGGAAGGTGCAGAGGAAGGGATAGCGTCCCGGGGTCTTCGGGGCGGTGAAGGTCAGCTCGGCGCGGCCCTGGGGATTCACTAGCGGCGTGGCGTGGAGCACCTTGGGCGACACGGGCAGGTAACCCTTGGCCATGCCCTGCGGGTCGGCGGCCAGCCGGTCGGCCAGCGCTCCGACCTCGTCGGCCGCCCCGGCGGCCACGATCACCAGGTTGTGCGTCATGAGGTCGGGGTTCTCGAAGACCAGCCGCACCGGCGAGCCGGCCGTCACGCGCAGTTCTCGGGGCACGAAGCGCAGGCCGGCCGCCGCCTGCACCCGCAGCAGCGGGCCGGAGCTGCGTTCGACCGCGTCCCATGCCTGCGCCAGCTGGCCCAGGGTCGCGGCGTTGCCCGCGGGTTGGACCCGTGTCAGCGGCGCCCCGAGTGCATCGCACAGGAAGACGCCGGGAGGTCGCCCGCCCAGGTTGCGGAAGGCCACCTCGATGCGGTTGACGCCGGGTTGCAGGTCGAACTGGACCTGCTGCTCGCTGCTCCACTGCGAATCGTGCGAGAGCCGCTGGACGCCGTTGACGGTGACGTCCAGGAAGCCGTGCTTCACCGACAGCGTCGCCGGCTGGGTGACCTCGCTGCGAACGAAGGTCCGGTAGAGCCCTGACCCGGTGCGCGAACCGTCGGGCGACCCCGCGTCCCAGGCCCGCGGCTCGGACGATCCCTGGGCCCCGAGCCATTGCCAGTGGCGCAGCCGGGTGTCGGGGGCGATCTCCAGCACCGGCACGCTGCGACCCCGGGCCGGCTGGGTGCCGTGGCGGAGGTCGGCGACCATGCGCATCACATCGGCATGGGGCTCGACCTGCGGGAGGCTCCCGAGGGCGCGCTCGACCTCAGGCATCGTCGGGCGCAGGTGGGCCACCGCGTCCACCACTTCCATCTGCACCCGGGGGTGCGGGTCGGCGGCGGCCGTCTGCAGCACGTCGCTCACTCCGACAAGCCGGTCGGCCTGGTAGCGCGTCAGGCGCACGGCGGCGGCGCGGTGCAGGGCCGATGGAGCCAGGCGCAGCGAGTCCAGCCAACCCGGGCGGACCTCGCCGAAACTCTCGGCCACGAACACGGCCTCGAGCAGCGCCTGGCTGTCGTTCGCATGCGCGGCCACCCAGCGGTCCAGCGCCTTCAGGGCGGCGGGGCCACGGCGGCGCAGCTCCAGGCGGGCGTGCTTGCGGACGAGGTCTTGCCCTTGGGTGAGCAGGTCCAGCAGGGCGGGGATCCGGGCTCCCTCGATCTTCGGCCACTGGCGAACCACCGGTCGCGCGGTGTGGACGATGCGCCAGATGCGACCCTTGTCATGGTTCCAGCGCACGTCGCGCATCGGGTGCTGGGCGTGGCCGATGATGGCGCTGCTGAAGTCCGAGACATAGAGGGCCCCGTCCATGCCGAACTCCACGTCCACCGGGCGGAAGGCCGCGTTCTTGGAGGAGACCAGGTCGAGTCGTCCGCTGCCCCGTGCCATGCCCTGGCTGAAGTCGAACCGGGTGAGGGATACCACATAGGGCCCGATGCAGGCGGCCGAGGCCATGCCCTGCTGGTATTCGTCCGGAAAATTCGGGCTCGAGATGCTGGCGGCGGCACTGCCCTTGCCGTAGCCCACGGTCTGGGCATGGGCGAAGGGGTGGTAGATGCCCAGCGGGGTCCAAGTCAGAGGCAGTCCGTCGAGGACCAATCCATCGCCGTACATCTGGAAGACGTTGCCGGTGCGGTCGAAGGTCACCTTCCACGGGTTCGGCGTGATGCTCTGCCATTCCGGATCGATGCGGCCGGAGCGGGGGTTCCGCCGGTAGGTGGTGGAATCCACGCCGCGCACGGGGCCGAACGGCGTCTCGAACTGGGAGCGGTGGAAGACCCCGTCGCTGAACCAGACCGCGCCGGTGGGATCGGTGGCCATCATGCCGCCGTGGTGCGAGTCGGTGAGGTCGAGACCGCGGAGCCACTCGGTCTTCCGGTCGGCGCGGCCGTCGCCGTCGGTGTCCTGCAGCAGCCAGTGGCGGGATTGCTCCGAGACCAGCACCCCGTCGGAAGTGAAGGCGACCCCATCCAGTGCATCGAATCCGGAGGCGAAGACCGTGAGCGTGTCGGCCTGGCCGTCGCGGTCGGTGTCCGCAAGCACCACGAGCTGATCCTCGCGGGGTTGGCCCGGCAGCGTGTGCGGGAAGCTCGGCATGGTGACCACCCAGAGGCGGCCCCGGGCGTCGAAGGCGATTTGCACCGGCGCGCGCAGGGCGGGGAATCGCTCCTCGGAAGCGAAGAGGTTCACCGCGTAGCCGGGGGCGACCTGGAACCCGGCCTGCATTTCGGCGGGCGACTTCACGATGCCCACGCTGTGGGTCGATCCGCCCGAGGCAGGCACGGGCGGCGGGGCCAGGGCGATGAAGGGCGCATCGGCGAACCGGGCGACCGGGCTGGTGGCGAGATGCTGCACCAAGGCGTCGGCCTTCTCGATGCGCTTCAGGTAGAGGGGGATCTCCGCCTCGCGCTCCTCGGCCCGTTTGCGCTGGCCGTAGTACAGGATGCCGTTCTTCGGCCGGACGACCTCGGCCACGAAGTCGGCCAGTTGCGACGAGGCGGCCGCGACCTCCTTCAGGCGGTCGGCGCGGATGCTCTCCAGCGCCGGGCCACCGACGATCGCCTCGGCGACGATCCGGGCGACGAGGCGGTTGCCGGCGTCGTTCAGGTGCAGCCCATCGGTGGTCAACGGCTTCGGAGCCTTCATGAAGGCGTCCCGGCTCGGGCCGAACAGGTCCACGAACTGCGCCCGGTGGGCGGTCGCGGCCTCCCGGAGGGCCTGCGCATAAAGGGCGATGTCGGCATTCCGGTCGGCGGCCTTGGGCCCGGGATGTCCCGCCTCCACCGCCGTGGGCGACAGCACGACCAGTTGGGCCCCGGGGTGCAATCGTTCGAGTTGGCCCAGCAGCACCTCCAGGTGCGAGCGGAACTCCGGCAGCCCCTTGGGTCCGGCGAAGGCCTCGTTCATCCCGTAGCCCATCACCACCACCCGCGCAGGCCACAGGGCCAGCAGGGACTTCAGGTGGTCGGCATAGCCCTCGGCCCGCAGACGGTGCCCGACCTCGTCTCCGGTCCAGGCGACGCTGCGGAAATGCACCGGCCGGTTCGTGTCGGCCAGGTGGATCCAGGCCTGCAACTCGCCGTGCTCGAGCAGCCGTTCGACCAGCGAATTGCCGTGGAAGACCAGGGTGTCATCGCGGCCCAGCGGCACGTGGGCGGGTTGGAGGGGGCTTGATCGCGTCTGGGCGGACGACGAGCCGATGCCGACGGACGCCCAGATCAGGCCCAGGATGAAAAATCTGCAGAACCGGTGCATGGAGTCCGCGAAGGGTCGGGCTTCGGTCCCGGCCTGCAAGCTCCGAGCGTCTGCGGTGGCTCAGAACGTCTCGAGCGTGTCGCCCACGCGCAGGGTGGCCCCGGCCCCTCGGATGAGGATCAGGTTGTGGCCGAAAAGCGGGGAATCGAAGCGCGGGTCCATGCGGTAGCGGGCCAGGGTGCGCAAGGGCTCCGGGCCGCGCCGGGTGGTTTGCTGGTCGGTGGTGGTCATCACGCAGCGGATGCAGGGTTTCACCCGGGCGAACTCGACGGCCTCGGAACGCAGGGTGGTGCCCTGGTCCTCGGAGCCCACGCCGCCGCCGGCGATGACGAGGTTCGGTCGGAACCGGTCCATCCGGAGATCCGAGCCTCCGCCGATGCGGTCGTTGAGGTCGGCCAGGGATTCCTCGGAGGCCACCAGAAACGGGTAGCCGTCGCTGAAGTAGTTCTCGGCCTCCCGGGACCCGGTCCATTCCATGGAACTCAGGCGGCGCCGCGTGGGATCCCAGCGGACCAATCGCGCGCGCTGTTCGAGGAACTCGCTGAACCAGGCCGCCGCCCGGTCTCCCTCGTCGAGGGCCTGGGTCGCGTGCCGCCACACGGTGACCGGGATCGTGGGCTCGAACGGACTGCCGGGTGCCCGGAACCGGGGAATCGTGAGCGGTTCCAGCCCGGGGGCGCGCAGTTCCAGCGCCTCGGCGGTCAGGGTGGTCTCGATCAGGGCCATCCGCGGGGTCTGCCGCTGGGTGACAAAGCGGCCGGCCTCATCGACCACCATCCACTCCCGGTCATGGGCCAACCCGTGCGGAGTCACCGGGGCTTCGGTCAACGCGATGCCCCGCGCGGACTTCACCGGGTACACCACCAAGCCCGTCAGGCGAACCGTCTGCGACATGGCCGGATCGTCGGGCGTCTCCGCAGCGTTGGCAACCGATACGGCCGGCGAGCAGCCTGTCCCCGGGGCCCCCCATCCCCCGTGCGTGTGGGTCGCCGATGGCTCGACGCCTGCAGGATGGATACCGATGGGCCAGACTCCGCGGCGCCGTAGGGTTTTCCGGGAGGGGATACGGCGGACTTTGGCATTTCTCGCGCCCGGCATGCGGGCTTTACTCGGGGGCATGTTGTTGACGCCGTCGGAACTGGACAGCCTGACGCGCTTGATCCACCGCTCACCCCACACCCTGCTCGGGCTGCACCCGCTGGGCGATGGGACCGGTCTGGTGGGCCGGGCGCTGATCCCGGGGGCGGTGGCCGTCCAGGTGGTCCCGGTCCACGACCGTTCGCAGCCGACCTTCGACCTGTTGAGGTTGGATTCGTCCGACGTCTTCGAAGGGGTCCAACGATCGACCTCCCAGGTCTACGCGTACGACCTGCGCATCCAGTGGGCCGACGGCTCGGTGTCGCAGGGGCGGGATCCCTACTCGTTCTGGCCCACGGTGTCGGACACCGACCTGCACCTCTTCGGCGAGGGCAATCACCTCCGGCTCTACGAGGCCCTGGGTGCGCGGATGCTGACCCTGGACGGGGTTGCCGGCGTGGCCTTCTCGGTCTGGGCTCCGAGTGCCCGGCGCGTGTCCGTGGTGGGCGACTTCAACGGGTGGGACGGTCGTCGCCACGCCATGCGCCAGCTCGGCTCCAGCGGGGTGTGGGAGGTCTTCGTCCCCGGGGTGCGCGAGGGGGCCTTGTACCAGTTCGAGATGCTCGACGCCCGGGGCCGCCTGAAGGTCAACACCGACCCCATGGGCGCGGCCTACGAGTTGCCCCCGCAGAGGGCCGCCGTGGTGTCGGATGTCCGCCGGTTCGCCTGGACCGACGGGGCCTGGATGGAGCGCCGCCGCCAGTCCAACCCGCTGCGCTCGCCCATGAGCATCTACGAGCTCCATGTCGGCTCGTGGCGGAAGAAGTCGGCGACCGAGTCGCTGGGCTACCGCGAACTGGCCGAGCCGCTGATCGACTACCTGCGCACCACCGGCTTCACGCACGTGGAACTCATGCCGGTGGCCGAGCACGCCTTCTATCCGAGCTGGGGATACCAGGTCACCGGCTTCTATGCGCCGACCCGGCGTTACGGCACGCCGGAGGACCTCCAATTCCTCATCAACGCGCTGCACACCGCCGGCTACGGCGTGATCATCGACTGGGTGCCGGCGCACTTCCCCAAGGACGACTGGGCCCTGGCCCGCTTCGATGGCACCGCCCTCTACGAGCACGAGGATCCGCGCCAAGGCGAGCACCAGGACTGGGGCACGCTGATCTTCAACTTCGGTCGCCATGAGGTGTCCAACTTCCTGATCGCCAACGCCCTGAGCTGGTGCGACCGCTACCATGTGGACGGCCTGCGCGTGGACGCCGTGGCGTCGATGCTCTACCTCGACTACTCGCGCCAGGAGGGCCAGTGGATCCCCAACCAGCACGGGGGCCGCGAGAACCTCGAGGCCGTCGAGTTCCTCCGGCGGTTCAACCATCATGTGGGCGTCGAGTTCCCCGGGGTGGTGACCGTGGCCGAGGAGAGCACCTCATGGCCGATGGTCTCGCGCCCGCCGTGGATCGGGGGCCTGGGCTTCACGCTGAAGTGGAACATGGGCTGGATGCACGACACCCTGCGCTACTTCAGCCGGGATCCCATCCATCGGCGTTACCACCAGAACGACCTCACCTTCGCCATGCTCTACCACGGGCATGAGAACTTCGTCCTGCCGCTCTCGCACGACGAGGTGGTCCACGGCAAGGGGTCGCTCCGTCGCCGCATGCCCGGCGACGATTGGCAGGGCTTCGCCAACCTGCGCGCGTTGCTCGGCTACCAGTGGTTCTTTCCGGGCAAGAAGCTGCTCTTCATGGGGTGCGAGCTGGGCCAGTCGTCGGAGTGGAACGTCAACGCCCAGGTGGATTGGGCGCTCCTTGGCCAGGGTCCCTACCATGCCGGGCTGCAGCGGTGGGTGTGCGATCTCAACGCCGTGTACCGGGCCGAGCCCGCCTTGTGGCGGGGCGACTACGAGGAGGGGGCCTTCCGGTGGATCGACACCGGCGACCATGCCAACAGCGTGTTGAGCTTCGTGCGAACCGACCGGGAGACCGGGGGGTGCCTGCTGGTGATCCTCAACCTGACCCCGACCCTTCATCAGGCCTACCGGATCGGCCTTCCCAGGCCGGGGCGGTGGATCGAGGTGCTCAATTCCGATGCCGCGATCTACGGCGGCGGCAACCAGGGCAACGCCGGGGGCGTGGTCTCGGAGCCGGTCTCCTGCCATGGACTGCCGCAGTCGGCGGGGTTCGTGTTGCCGCCCCTGGGCGTCAGCGCCTTCCGGCCTGCCAGGGCGGGCGGCTCCGGCGGGACGCTCGGCGGTTGATCGGTGCCGGATTCATTGGAACGCTGCGGTCGTCCGATCGCCCCATGGCCCTCGTTTCCCAAAGCACCCTCGACCAGATCCGCGCCGCCAACGACATCGTCGACGTGATCGGCGCGCATGTGCCGCTCAAGCGCAACGGCGCGAACTTCGTGTGCCTGTGCCCGTTCCACAAAGAGAAGTCCCCGAGCTTCAACGTGAACCCGTCTCGGCAGATCTTCCGGTGCTTCGGCTGCGGGAAGGGCGGCGACGTGTTCACCTTCGTCAAGGAGTACGAGAACCTCGACTTCATGGACGCCGTGCGGCGCCTGGCGGAGCGGGCGCGGATCCCGCTGGAGATGGACAACGACCCCGCCGCCCGGGACCAGCGCTCCATCAAGGACCAGTTGCTCAAGCTCCACGAGGCCATCACCCAGCGCTGGCAGCAGTGCCTGGCGGGAGAGGCCGCCGGCCAGGTGGCCCGCGAGTACCTGGAGCGCCGGGGAGTCCCGCCCGAGGCCGTGCGCGAGTTCCGCATCGGCGCCGCGCCCGAGGCCTGGGATGACACGGTGAACTGGGCCAAGGCCAAGGGGTTCTCGCCCGAGCTGTGCGAGACCGCCGGGCTCATCCTGCGTCGGGAGTCGGGCGGCTGGTACGACCGGTTCCGCGGGCGGCTGATGTTCCCCATCTGCGATGAGCAGGGCCGCGTGATCGCCTTCAGCGGCCGGGTGCTGCAGGGCGACGAGAAGCAGGCCAAGTACGTCAACTCGCCCGAGACGCCGATCTTCACCAAGGGGCGCGTGCTCTTCGCCCTCGACAAGGCCAAGCGCCCGATCCTCGACGCCGGCAAGGCCGTCCTCGCCGAGGGGCAGCTCGACACCATCGCCTGCCACGCGGCCGGGATCCGCAACGTGGTGGCCCCGCAGGGCACGGCATTCACGGCCGACCAGGCCCGGGTGCTCAAGCGCTACGTCGACGAGGTGGTGCTGTGCTTCGATGGCGACAAGGCCGGCCAGAAGGCTGTCATCCGGGCGCTCGACCCGCTCCTGGCCGCGGGCCTGGCCATCCGGGTGGCCCGCATCCCGCCCCCCGACGATCCGGACTCGTGGATCCGGGCCCATGGGGCCGACTCCTTCCGCACATTGCTCGACCGAGCCCAGGGGATCTTCGAGTTCCACCTCCAGAACCTTTGTGCCGAGAACGACACGGGCTCCGACCGGGGCCGGTTGATCGTCCTGCGTTCGATGGCCGAGGCCGTCCACAAGACGGGCAACGCGGTGCTGATCGACACCTACGCGCAACGGACCTCCCAGCGGCTCGGCGTGGACGTGCAGGCCGTGCGCGCCGAGTTCCGCAATCAGGCCGTCGGGGCGAGGGGGCGGCCGACGTCCCCCGACGCCGGGCAGGAAGACCCGATCGAGCCTGGGCCGGTGGCGGAGGTCGAGCGGCCCGGGGTCAACGAACTCTGGCTGCTCAAGTACGTGTTCCTGTCGTCGGATCTGCGCGACTTCGCCACGGCCCACTTGGACCCGGATTGGGTTCCCACACCGGTGGTGCAGCGGGTGCTTGCCGTGCATTTCCAGACCGCCGGGGATGTCGCCGGCCTGCTGGGGCGGTTCGAGGGCGATCCGGTCGCGCAGTCGGTGATCACCGAGGCGGCCACCGAGCAGCGGGAGATCCCCGAGCCCGAGCGCCAATTGGCCGACGTCATCCGACGCCTGCGCGATGCCTGGCTGGATCGCCAGATCGCCTTGGGCAACGGCCGGTTGGCCGACCCCGCCCTCGAGGACGACGAGCGCCTGGGGCTCCTCTCGGAATTGCAGGCCCTGCGCCAGCGCAAGCGCGCGCCCCTGCAGCCCATCGCCTGAGCCTCAGGCCATTGAGCCCTGATCCGTCCCGAATCCCGGTTTGACACGCGAAGTTCCAGCGGTTTCCATTGTCCTCTAGTCGGCGCGTTCGTCTATCGGCTAGGACACGGCCCTCTCAAGGCTGAAAGACGGGTTCGATTCCCGTACGCGCTACCACTCCTGATCCTCCGCCGGCCCATCCGGTTTCCATGAGGAGGGTGGTTTTCCCCTTTCGAAACCCGTTTCCGAATTTCAACCCGGAATGCCGGGATCTCCGTCGGCGGTCCGATTCTGGGTCTTGAGGTTCTTGCGGCCACGGAGGACCACTCCCTCGGCGGGCGTCAGGGCAGTTCGCGGATCCGCAGGTTGCGGAACTCGACGGGGGAACCCTCGGACTCCAGGCACAGGAAGCCGCTCGCGGGCGAGCAACCGGTGCCGCCGGAGACCTCCTCGCCGTTCACCCACAGGCGCACCTCGCCGTTGATGGCGCGCACGTAGTAGTGGTTCCACTCGCCCACGCCGCGGCTGAGGTTCTTGCGGGGGAAGCTGCGCATGCTGTTCGGCGCGACCGGCGGGAACGGCGTCATCCGCGCCGGGCCGGTCGGGAAGACATCGCCGTGCGTGGTGAACCAGTCGGCCTTCTTCTTGTAGTCGCGCTCGTACTGCTCGGTGTAGCCGTGGTCGAGCACCTGCACCTCGATACCGTCGGGCAGGCGTCCCCGGCCCGCTTCGAGGTTCTTGATGGAGGCCTCGCTGGCCCACAGGAAGATTCCGGAATTGCCGCCCGACTTGAGATGCCGCCACTCGGCGACCAGCTCGAGGTTGGTGAACGACTGCCTCGAGCGGATGACCCCCACGGGTTGTCCGGTGCAGTGCACTCCATTGGTGCGCCAGGTGAAGGTGTTGGTCGGGCAATTGACGGCCGCGAAGTCGGCCTCGCCCAAGGCCCGCCAACCCAGCCCGGTGCCGTCGATCATGGCCTTGGGGGTCGGGGGAGCGGTCGTTGTCGTCGTCGGCTCGGCCGCCGAC
>JBIKMQ010000532.1:0-2721 GCA_044359215.1 Candidatus Chromulinivoraceae bacterium | reverse complement strand
GACAACGCCCATCGCCTGCTGGCCTCGCCCTCCGCCAAGGCCTTCGACCTGACGCTCGAGTCGCCGGAGACCATCGCCAAGTACGCTCCCGGGGGCTGGGACTTCAGCCGCCGGCTCGGCGGCGACATGAACCGCGACGGGGTCTACGAGAAGGCCAACATCCAGCGTTTCGGCCTCGGCTGCCTGCTGGCCCGCCGCTTGGCCGAGGCCGGGGCGAGGTACATCGAGGTGACCACCGAGTACATCCCGTTCCTCAACTGGGACACCCATGAGCGCGGCCACGAGAAGCTCGTGCACATGAAGACCGCCATCGACGGGGCCATCGCCCAGCTGGTGCTCGACCTGGAGGAGCGCGGCATGCTGGACCGCACGCTCGTGGTGGTGGCCAGCGAGTTCAGCCGCGACATGATGCAGGAGGGCAAGCCCGACAAGCCGATCCAGGACCAGGTGCCCGTGCCCCAGCGCATCGACTCCCCGATCAACTACGGCATGCACCGCCACTTCACCGACGCCGGCAGCGTGCTGCTCTTCGGAGGGGGCATGAAGCGGGGCCACGTGCACGGCGTGACGGCCGACGAGCGTCCCTGCAAGACCCTGAAGGACCGTGTCGTCATCGAGGACCTGCACGCGACGCTCTACCGGGCCATGGGCATCTCGCCCAAGCTGTCCTACGAAATCGAGAAACGCCCCTTCTACGTGACGCGCGACGGCGTCGGCCAACCCATCGCCAGCCTCTTCAACCGGCCCATCTGAGGGGGGCGTCGAGCCGCCGCGAGGATCCGGCGGGGCTCAACGCTGGACCGGGAACATCAGGCTGATGGTCGTGCCGCGGCCTGGGCTGGACCGCACCCGCGCCCGTCCGCGGTGTGTCTCGACGACGCGCGCGACGATGGCCATCCCGAGCCCGTTGCCCCGGGGTTTCGAGCTCTGGAGCAGCGAGGAGAAGGCGTTCTGGACCTGTTCGCGGGTCATCCCGATTCCGGTGTCACGGAACCTCACCAGCACGTGGGTGGGAGTGCCGTTGGGATCGCGCGGGAGGGCCTGGGAGCGGATGCTCAGTTCTCCACCCTCCGGCATGGACTCGACCGCATTGAGCGTGAGGTTCAGGAAGGCCTGCTCGAGTTGCGTGGCATCGGCCATGAGCCTCGGGAGGCGGGTGTCGAGGTGACGCACCAGCCCGATGCCGGCCGTCCGCAGTTTCACCCGGGTGAGCAGCAGCAGGTCGTCGAGCACCTGGTTGACGTCGACCTCCTCGAACCTCGGTTCCGCGCCCCGGGCGACGTCGAGCACGCGGTCCACGATGCGGTTCAGGTGGTCCATCTTCTCTCCCATGATCCTCACGTCGGTCTGGCGCGGGTCCCCCGGCTGGAAATGCAGGTCCAGCGAGTGGTGGAGCATCTTCATCACGGTGAGCGGGTTGCGGATCTCGTGGGCGATCTCCGCGGCCAACAGGCCGAGGGTGCTCAGGCGCTCGCTCTGGCGCAGGGTCTCCTCCACCGAGACGATGCGGTCGTAGAGGCGCGCCTTCTCGAGGGCCAGCGCCGACAGTTCGGCGTAGGTCGCCAGGATGCGCACCTCCTCGTCCGAGAAGATGTGCGGTTGGCCCGAGTAGATGTTGAGCGTGCCGATGGACTTGCCGGCGAAGAGCAGGGGAACGCTCAGGAGCGAGACCAGGCCCTCGCTCCTGGCGACGCCCACGCTCTGGTACCGGCCCGACACCTGCACGTTCGCAATCTGCAGCGGCTTGCACCGGCGGGCGACGATGCCCACGACGCTCTCTCCCATGCTCACCCTGGGCTTGGAGGCGTAGGCCTTGCCGGCGCCGTCGTGCGCCCGCAGGTCGAGCCATTCGCCCGAGGCATCGACCATCATCAGCGAGCACATCTTGGCGCGCATCAGGACCCGCGCCTCGCGGGTGATGACCGTCAGCGCGTCGTCGACCGACAGGGTCGAGTTGATGAGCTGCCCGACCTTGAGCAGCGACTCCAGGAGCTTGGCCCGTTGCCGTGCCGACTCGTAGAGCCAGGTGTTGCGGATGGCCGGTGCGGCCAGGCTGGCCAGATCCTCCAGCAGTCCCTGCTGGCTCCCCGAGAACGCATTCGGCCGGTCGGAGTCGACATTGACCACGCCACGGACCTCGTCGTCGACGCGGAGGGGAACCGCCAGCTCGGAGGCCACCCCGGGCCGCAGGGCCACATAACGTCGGTCCCGCGACACGTCGTCGACGCGAAGGGAGCGGCCCGACCGGGCCACCTGGCCGGTGACGCCCTCGCCAAGCTTGAGGCGCAGCTCGCGGGCGTTGACCGGGAGTCCGCAGGTCGCCTCGATCTCGAGGAAGCCGTTGGTCGGGTTGATCAGGCAGATCGAACCGGAGTGGGCGCCGAGCAGGCGGACGACCTCCTCGATGAGGATCTGGAGCGACTCCCGGAAATCGAGGGTGGCATACACCCGGCGGGTCGTCTGGTGCAGCGCCTCGAGGCGGTCCAGCCGGGCCTGCAACTCCATCGGCGGGTCGATCGGGTTCGTCGGGCTCATCGGGGGATGGGGCGGGGTCATCGCACGCGGGCCGTCAGCACCAGGCCGGTCAGCGCGAAGGCCAGGTTGGGAAGCCAGGCCCCCAGCCATGCCGGCACGATGCCGTTCTGCCCCAGGGCGAATCCGACGCGCTGCACGACGAAGAACACGAAGGCCAGCCCGATGCTGCCGGCGACTCCGAAGAAG
>JBIKMQ010000530.1:0-2722 GCA_044359215.1 Candidatus Chromulinivoraceae bacterium | reverse complement strand
ACGTCGCCCGAGTAGAAGAGGCTCTGCTTGCGGCCCCGTACCAGGACACCTGCCGAGCCGAGCGCGTGGCCCGCGTCGAAGAACTCCAGCGTCGGCCCGTGGCGACGTCCCTGGCCCGGCACATGGTTCCGCGCGAACTGGGCCCACTCGATCTCGCGGCGGTGGCCGAACCCCTGGAAGACCGGCGCGTAGTCGTCGACCTCTTCATGCGTGTAGAGCGGGTACTCGCGGATTCCCAGCTCGTCGCGCTGCCGGACCATGACGTTCACCGAGTTGTGCAGCACGCGCTCGACGATGAAGTAGCTCAGGTCGGTCATCAGGACCCGGGCGTGTGGGAAATACTGGAGGGCCACCGGGAGGGAGCCTACGTGGTCGTGGTGGCAGTGCGTCAGGGCGATGGCGTCGACGTCCAGGTCGCGGACCGATTCGTACAGGGGGAGGGACGAAAGCCCCTCGCGCTTGGGGTGGGTTCCCGCATCCATCAGGAGTTGGTGCCCGTCCACCGAAAGCATCCAGGCGCTGGCCCCGATGTCGTGATCGGGGTTGAGGTTGGTGATCCGCATCGCCCAGATGGATAGCCGCTGCATCCCCCCGACCGCAAACGCGGAAACCATCTATCGCTCACCGGGCGATGACAAAACCCCGTTCGGAGGGCCCGCCGGCAGCACCAGCGTCGCCACCAGTCCGCGCTCGGGGCCATTGGCCAGTTCGAGCCGACCCTGACAGGCCGCCATGCAGCTCTTGACGATCGCCAGGCCCAGTCCCGTGCCGCCGGTGTCGCTGGAGCGGGAGGTGTCGGGCCGGTAGAACGGTTCGCCCAGGCGGCGCAATTCCGCCTCGGGCACCCCGGGCCCGGAGTCGGTCACCGACCACTGGACCTGGCCGGATCCGTCGGCCCGGGCCTCGACGCGGATGGGCCCGAGGCCGCCGGCGTGATGGCGCGCATTGCGCAGGAGGTTGCCCATGGCGCGCTCGACCAGGTCCGGGTGGCCTAGGACGGCCAGGGTCTCCGGCACCCGGACCTCGAACCCGGCGACCCCGGACATCTCCCGTCCGGCCACGCGGCGGGTCGCCCCGGCCAGCGGGATGGCGGTGCGCTGCGCGTCGGCGGGCTTCAGCGCCGCCTTGGAGAACTGGAGCAGTTCGTTCACCAACGCGGACATGTGGCGAACCTCCTCGCGCACGTCGTCGACATAGGGCCGGGTGTCGGCATCCGCACGCTGGTCGAGCACGCCCAGGGCCATCTCCATGCGGGCCAGGGGCGAGCACAGCTCATGCGCCACGTCCCCGAGGAAGCGCTTTTGGCCGTTGACCAGGCCATCCAGGCGTCCGGCCATGCGGTGGATCGCACCGCCAAGACGCCCCAACTCGTCGCCACGCTCCTCCGGCACCACCGTGTGGAAGCGCCCCTCGGCGATGCGCTCGGTCGCTGCCGAGATCCGCGAGACGGTCCGGGTGATCCCCCGGACGAAGGGCAGCCACCAGAGCACCGACACCGCGATGACCCCGCCCCCGGCCCACAGCCAGGGGCGCAGGTCGAAGAAGAGGCCGCCAGCCGAGAGGGTCGCGGAGGAGATCACCAACCTCAGGCCCCGCGGCACGCCCGGGCCCCGAAGCGGCGTGCCCTGGACGAGCCAGTAACGCGTCGGCTCACCCGCCCGCAGGAAGGCGCGCGGCATCGGTCCCCCGGGGCGCGAGCCGGGCCGCGGCGGCGGCGGACCGCCGAAGCCCGGTGGACCCGACGGATCCGGCAGGCCCGCCAACCGCCCCTCCGGCGGGGGGCCGGATCGGGGCTCCTCGAAGTCCGGGCGCATCCGGCGCTCCTCGGGTTCGGGACCGGGCGGGAGCACCGGACGCAACCGCCGGGCGACCTCGTCCGGCACCTCCAGCGCAGCGCCCAGCCACCGGCTGCCGTCCTCGCGGAGCAGCAGCACCCGGACCGGATAGGCCTCCTCGAACCGCGCCAGGGCCCGCTCCCACTCGGCGAACGGGCGCTCGCGCAACTCGGCCAGCAGGGCCCCGGTCGCGGCCTGGGAACGCTCGCCGGCCACCCGCCCAAGCAGGGACTCGCCCCCCAGCTCGGTCCAGAGGAGCACCCCGAAGGCGGTGCCCAGCAGCACAAGGTTGAGCAGCAGCCAGAGGAGGATGCGCGGCAGGAGCGGCAGTCGCAGGGTCATTCGGGATCCTCCGGGTCGACCATCATGTAGCCGGCCGACCGCAGCGTGCGGATGAAGCGCGGGGTCTTGGGATCGTCGCCCAGCTTGCGGCGCAGGGCCGAGATGTGCACGTCGATGGATCGGTCGAAGACGTCGTAGTCGCGCTCGCGGATCTCGTCGAGCAGCGCCTCGCGGGTCTTGACCCGGCCCCGGGCCCGGGCCAGCGACACCAGCAGGTCGTATTCGACCGGCGTGAGCGTCAGCGGCGCGTCGCCGAGCACGGCCGAACGCGCGGACGGCCGGAGGCGCAGCGGTCCCACGACCAGTTCCTGATCGGCATCATCCCCCTCCGGCCGGGCGCGGGTCGAACGCCGGGTCACCGCGCGCAGCCGCGCGAGCAGCTCGCGGGTTGAGAAGGTCTTGGGCAGGTAGTCGTCGGAGCCCATCTCCAGGCCCACGATGCGGTCGGCCTCGTCGCCCCGCGCCGTGAGCATGAGCACCGGCACGTCGGTGCGGGCGCGGATGCGCTTGAGGACCTCGAAGCCGTCGAGGCCCGGCAGCATCAG
>JBIKMQ010000531.1:0-2722 GCA_044359215.1 Candidatus Chromulinivoraceae bacterium | reverse complement strand
CTCCAAGGCGGCGACCATCGACAGGATCCCGGCCACGTTCTCGGTGCCGGCCCGCCGCCCGCCCTCCTGGGGGCCGCCCCGCATGGAGGGCAGGAAACCTTCAGGAACCCGCAGGAACCCAACCCCGACCGGACCACCGAATTTGTGGGCGCAGGCGGCGACGAAATCGCAGGCTCCCAACCCCCCGGACGGCAACTTGCCGACCCATTGGGAGGCGTCGCAGGCAAAGACGACGCCCGCCTCGAGGCACAGGTCCCGGACCTCGCCCCACGGCTGCAACACCCCTGTCTCGTTGTTGGCCGCCATCAGGACCACCGCCGAAACGTCACCCCGCCGCAGCCGCCGTGCGATCCAGTCCACGGCGACGACCCCGTCCGGCAGGACCGGCACCGCCTCGCAGCGATCCCCCAAGACCCGGGATGCGGGCACCTGGACCGATGGATGCTCAAGTCCCGAGAGGAGCACCGGACCCCGCGTGACCTGCGCGAGATGGATCACCCACGCGTTGTTGGCCTCGGTCGCACCGGAAGTCCAGAGGATGGCATCGGCAGGACACCCCAGCCAGCCGGCGACCCGGTCCCGCGCCTCCGACAGAGCCTGGTCGGCCCGCACCCCCCACCGATGCGGACTCGACGGATTGGCAGGAAACCTCTCGACGGCCGACAACCATGCCTCCCGAGCCACCGGCGACAGCGGGTACGATGCATTGTGGTCGAAGTACTGCACCGGCCCATGATGGACACGGTGGGGTTTCGGGCGAGGGCGGATTTTCGACTGCATTTTGACCTCCACACAAGGCCTGATTGTCGTAGCGTTTTCGCCCCGGGAATCCATGTCCGAGCCGACCACCATCCTCTACAGGCGGGCCACCTTCGTGACCAGGCTCCCTGTGGATTACCAATACGCTCCCTCGCACGCCTGGGTGGCCCGGAGCCCGGAAGGGTTCTGGCAGGTTGGCTTCACCAAGTTCGCACTCCGGATGCTGGGGGAACTGGTGGACATCCAGTTCGACCGGGCCGATGGGGACGCCATCCGCCCGGGCGACGTGCTCGGCTCGCTCGAGGGGTTCAAGGCGGTCAGCGACCTCTTCTGTGTCGGCACCGGCATCTTCCGCGGGGGCAACCCCGCCCTCGCCAACGACCTGGAGGCCCTCTCCCGGGACCCCTACGCCACGGGCTGGCTCTACGGCTTCGAGGGAATTCCCGATGAACGGTGCCTGGACGTCGTCGGCTACCAGGCATTGCTGGACGCGACCATCGACCGCGTCCTGGCCAAGCAGCAGGCGGAGGAAACCCCATGAACCATTCCGTGACACCCCCGCCCACCACGCATCCGACCGCTCGTTATTTCATGATCGGCGGGTTCCTCGGGGCCGGCAAGACGACCGCCGTGGCCGCCCTGGCCCAGCGCCTGGTGCAAAGGGGACTGCGGGTCGGACTGATCACCAACGACCAGGGCAGCGAGCTGGTCGACACCGCCATGCTGCGGGCCCGCGGCTTCGCCACCGAGGAGATCGCCGGCGGCTGCTTCTGCTGCCGCTTCAACTCGCTCGTCGACGCGGCCCAGAGACTCGACACGGTCACCCGGCCCGACGCCTTCGTGGCCGAGCCGGTCGGCAGCTGCACCGACCTGGTGGCCACGGTGACCTACCCGCTGCGGCGCATCTACGGCGACCGCTTCCGCATCGCCCCCTTGAGCGTCCTGGTCGACCCGGTGCGGGCCGAGCAGGTGCTGGGTCTGGCTCCGGCGCGACGGTTCTCCGACAAGGTCCTCTACATCTGGAAGAAGCAGGCCGAGGAGGCCGACCTCCTCGTCATCACCAAGAGCGACCTTGTGGACGAGGCGCGCCTGGAACGCCTGAAGTCGGCCCTGGCCGGAGCCTTCCCGGGCAAGGACATCCTGGCGGTCTCGGTGCGGAACGGCACCGGGGTCGACGCCTGGTTCGAGCGGCTCCAGACCACGGCGCCGCTGCTCCGGCCGGCCATGGCGGTCGACTACGATCTGTATGCGGAGGGCGAGGCCCTGCTCGGCTGGCTCAACGCCACCGTGGCCATCGAGGGGCCGACCTTCGATGCGAACGCGCTCATCCAGGGCCTGGCCGAAGACCTGCGCGGCCGGCTCGGCGAGGCCGAGATCGCCCACCTGAAGATGACCTTCAACCCGGATGCCGGGCTGGGCGACATCGCCGCGGTGAGCCTGGTGCGCAGCGATTTCGTCCCCGAACTGAGCCTGACCCTCGACGGTCCCGCCGAGTCCGGCCAACTCATCCTGAACCTGCGCGTCGAGGCCGAGCCTTCCACCTTGCGGACCGCGGTCGAGGCCGCGATCGCCGCCCTGCCGCAGCAGTGGCCCGGCCTTTCGGCGCGTCTCGAGCATGCCGAGCAGTTCCGCCCGGGTCGGCCCACGCCCACCCACCGCGACACCCACGCCGATCCCATCGCCGCATGAGCCAGTCCCCGTCACCGGCCCCGACACCGGCCTCCGTCCAGGCCCCGGACGCCTCCCGGCCACCGGCCCTGCTCTATTGCCACTGCCAGTACGCCCAGGTGGTGTCGCCCGAGGTGAAGGCCGCCGTGCTGAAGCGCCTCTGCGAAAGCGATCTGCCCTTCGAGGCGGTTCCCGACCTTTGCGAACTGTCCGCCCGGCGTGATCCGTCGCTGAAGCGCCTGGCGGCCGCCGGACCGGTGAAGATCGCCGCCTGTTTTCCGCGGGCCGTGAAGTG
>JBIKMQ010000529.1:0-2723 GCA_044359215.1 Candidatus Chromulinivoraceae bacterium | reverse complement strand
GACCCGCATCACCACCCGCATCACGCGGATGGGCGAGCGGCCGAGCGCGGCGATCACCCCGGCCGGCACCGGCGGATACCAGCCCCCCTCCGGCCTGTCCTTCGATCCGTCGGCCGCACGCCGCCTGCTGGCCGAGGCGGGCTACCCCGGGGGGCGCGGATTCCCGCAGGTGGAGTACGCCTTCAACGTCGGCTCGCGGCTCTACGAGCAGACCGGCGTGGAGATCCAGGCGATGCTCCGGGAGCATCTGGGCATCCGCATCGAGTTGCGCCCGCTGGAGTGGAAGACCTACCTCGCGGAGATGTCGGCCCTGAACTACGACTTCATCCGCGGCTCGTGGATCGGCGACTACGACGACCCGATGACCTTCCTCGACTGCTTCCTCTCCGACAGCGGCAACAACCGCACCGGCTGGAAGGATGCCCGCTATGACCGGCTCCTCCGGGAGGCCGCGTCCGAGGGCGACCCGCACCGGAGGGCCGGGATCCTGCGCCAGGCCGAGACCCTGCTCATCATGGAGGCTGTCCCGGTGACCGGGCTCTACAGCCACGTGGGTCTCTACGCGGCCGACCCCCGCAGGATCCGTGGGGTCTGGCCCAACCGGATGGATGAGCATCCGTTCTTCTCCATGCGGAGGATCCGGCCATGAGGTCCTGGGTGTCCCGCTTGGTCCTGGTGCCTGTCCTGCTCTGGGCGGTGGCGACCCTGTGCTTCTTCCTGCTGAGGGCGCTGCCCGGGGGACCCTTCGACCGTGAGCGCCCGGCGGCCTCGCGCGAGGTCGAGGCCGCGCTCAGGGCCCGCTACCACTGGGACGAACCCTTGGCGCGGCAATACCTCCGCTACCTCGGCAACCTCGCCCGCGGGGATCTCGGCCCCTCGCTCAAGTATCGCAACCATTCGGTGAACGATCTCCTGGGACAAACGGTCCCGGTTTCCCTGTCCCTCGGGGCCTTGGCCTTCGTCGTGGCCATGGGACTGGGCATCCCGGTCGGCGTCTTCTCGGCCTTGGGGCGCAACTGCTGGGCCGATGCGGGCGCCTCCCTCTTGACCCTCGTCGGAGTCTGCGTGCCGGTGTTCGTGCTTGGTCCCCTGCTGGTGCTGGTCTTCGCCCTGGGACTCGAATGGTTTCCGGTGGCTCTTTGGGGTGGATGGACCCGGGCGGTGCTGCCGACCCTCACCCTTGGCCTGTACTTCGCCGCGCGTGTGGCACGCTGGATGCGCGAGGGCATGCTGGAAGTCCTGCGGAGCCCGCACGTGCAGGCGGCCCGGGCCCGCGGATTGGGGGAGGGGGCCGTGATCTTCCGCCATGTCCTGCCGGTGGCCCTGGTGCCGGTGGTCTCCTACTCGGGGCCGATGCTGGCGGACCTGCTGACCGGTTCGTTTGTCGTCGAGAACGTCTTCCAGATCCCGGGCACGGGCGCCTTCTTCGTGAACAGCTTCTTCAGTCGGGACTACCCGCTGATGATGGGCCTGGTGCTTTTCTACTGCCTGGTGCTTCAGGTCTTGAGCCTCATCACGGACCTCTTGTTGCGGTGGATCGACCCGCGCATCGGATCATGATCGGCCCCTCGTCCAGCCCGGGCCGATTGGCCCTCGAGCGCTTCCTCCGCGACCGGATGGCCGTGGCGGGGTTGGTGGTCCTCGTCCTGGCGGCCCTCGCGGCGGGGATTGGGCCACTCCTCCTGGGCATCGACCCGGATCGGGCAGGGGACTTGGCGCTGGCTCCGCCGGGTGCCGCTCATTGGATGGGCACGGACATCCATGGTCGTGACCTGTTGGCCCGGGTGCTCGTCGGTGCCCGCATCTCCCTCATGGTCGGCGCGGTCGGCGCGGTGGTCAGCCTGATGATCGGGGTCGTCTGGGGAGTGGTGGCCGGGGTGGCCGGCGGGCGGACCGACGCCTGGTTGATGCGGGTGGTGGATGGATTGCAGGCCCTGCCCACGGTGGTTTGGGTCATGCTGGGGATGACCCTGTTCGAGGCAGGCCTGGCAGGCAGGTTCGCGCAGCGTTGGCCCGATGCCCTGCCGGTGCTCCGGCTGGCGGCGATGATGGTCTGCCTCGGATCGGTCTCCTGGTTGACCATGGCCCGGGTCATCCGCGCGCAGACCCTCGTCCTTCGGCAACGGCCGTTCCTCTTGGCGGCCACCGCGCTGGGCGTGCCGCCGGTCCGCTGGTTCCTGCGACACCTGCTGCCCAACCTGTCCGGGGTCATCCTGGTGTACCTCACCCTCAGCGTGCCCTCGGTAGTCCTCTACGAGTCGTTCCTGAGCTTCCTCGGGCTCGGGGTGCGGCCCCCGCAGGCGAGTCTCGGTTCACTGATCGCCGACGGGGCCTCGCAGCTCAACCCGATCCGGGTGCGCTGGTGGTTGCTGGTCTTCCCGGCCGGACTGATGGCCCTGCTCCTGGCCGCGCTCACCAGCGTCGGTGCCGGCTTGCGCGCGGCCTTCGAGCCGCGGGAAGGTTCCCGCTGATGCCGGGATGCGGAATCGTCTCGGGCTTCCGATCACGCAGGGATCACTCGACCCGCATCCGCCAGAACCGCATCGGGCCGGCGCCGGTCGGCACCGGGAGCGCGGTCGAGATGCCGTCGCCGCGGGGGGACTCCAGTCCGGGCACGGGTGTCCAGGTCGACAGGTCTTCGCTGGTGTCGATGGCGTGGCGGCGGTCGGGTCGCAGCACCGCCCGGAGGAGGCGGGTGGCGGGGCTGCCGCCTTCGGCCAACT
>JBIKMQ010000229.1:0-4748 GCA_044359215.1 Candidatus Chromulinivoraceae bacterium | reverse complement strand
AGCAGGGCGATCAGGGCGATGTGCAGCCCGCTGATGGCGAAGACATGGAGCGTGCCCGAGCGCATGAACCCGTCGTCCACGTCGCCGGCCAGACCGGTGCGCCATCCCAGGGCCATGGCCCAGATCAGGCGGGTCGCCCCATCCTCGGGGATGCCCTGCGAGAGACGCGCGCGGGCCCACGCCAGGAACCGCTCGCTCCACGGCGAGGTGTCGCTCGCGCCGGGCCCGAGGGCCCAGTCGCCCGGGGCCTCGCAGCGGACCTGCAGACCGATGCCCTGACGGCGGAGGAAGGTCGCGTGGTCGAAGAGGCCCGGGGCGGCCGGTCCGGGCGGGGCGGCGACCAGGCCGGAGATCTCGACCGACTGGCCGCGGAAAAACCGCCCGTCGGGCACGCCCTGGCTGCTGACCATCACGCGGCCGCTGGCCGGCTCCCAGGGACCACCCTGGCGACGCCACCCGGCGACCCGGAGACGGACCACCGTGCGCTCGACCCATTGGCCCCGGCGCTCCGACAGGCGCACCGAGGGGGTTTCGTCCAGGATCCCGCGCACCGTGCCCAGCTCCCCGTGCGCATCGACGCGCCCCCGGAGGTCATCGGGATCCAGCGGCCACTGGGTGGCCTGGTAGGAAAGCGCTCCGGCCCCGAACAGCGCCAGGCCCAGGCCCTCGGCGAATCCCCGGGCCCACAGCCCGGCCACCGCGAGCCCGACCAGTACCAGGAACACCGACAGGACCCCGGGGCCACCGGGCATCCACTCCGCCGCAGCGATGCCCGCGGCAACGCAAAGGGCGGGAAGCAGCAGGGGACGGCGCATGGCGGGACTCCCTCCAGAGACAGGATCTGCCGGGGAGACGCCCGGGATTCTTCGCGGTCCCGGCCCCGGGATTCAACGCGGTTTCGCCGGGCCGTCGCCGGATCCGGACGAGTCTGGCGATCCAACCGGCCGACCCGCCCGGGTTTGCCATCGCCTCCAGATCGCCACGGCGGCCAGGCCGAGCCCCGCCCCCACCGCGTCGATCAGGACATCCCAGAGGGTGCCGACGCGCGTCGGCACGAAACTCTGGTGCCACTCGTCGGACGCCGCGTAGAACACGCAGAACCCCCAGGCCATGAGGGACGGCCGGGACAGCCAGCCCGAGGCCGACAGACCCGGCCAGAACCGGAACAGTCGGCAGGCCAGAACCGCCAGCACGGCATACTCGGAGAGGTGGGCCAGCTTGCGCACGAGGAAGATCACCTCGTCGAGGGTGGCCGACGAAGCTCCTGGCATCAGCCACCGCAACAACGGCCCCAGCAGGCGCGAGCCCCGGCGTCCCGACTCGGCATCGGACGACGCCCAGAAGATCACCGCCATCCACAGCACCAGAGGAGCCCAGTACCGGAGCCGTTGGAACACCCCTGACACGGCCACGATGGAACCAAGCACACGGCGACCCGGGAAGGATCAAAACCGGTGGCACCCCGGCCGGCACCGACACCGATCAGTTCTTGCCGCGACCGTCGTCGCCGGTCCAGTTGCCGATCTCCGGATGCGGCTCGTTGTCGTTGTTCCAGCGGGCGCGCCAGGTGGTGTTGAGCGGATTGACCACCTCGCGTCGCAGCGCCGACTCGGCATGGCCGTCGGCGAACATGATGTTGCAGCGCAGGTTGTGCCGCTTGGCTGGCCACTGGTCCTTCTCCTTGGGATCGATGTTCCCGTCCCACGAGCGGTCGGTGAGGCTGTCGGCAAGCATGATCATGTCCGAGGGCGCCTTGACACGGCTCTCCGGCATCTCCGGCTGGCCGGGCGGATTGATGTCGCCGCCGAGGCCCAGCTGCTGCGAAAGGTCGGCGGTCGGGTTTCGCAGGCCCCAGTCGTTGTAGCCGAAGCTGAAGCGCGAGCCTGTGCCCGAGGCCAACACGAGGTTGATGCCCTGCGGAAAGGTCTTGTTCACGTTGGTGTCCCACTGGGCGTCCTTCGGGTTGGCCGGGCAGTAGAACGAGGCACGGTTGGTGCCCATCTCGCCGAAAAGCCGCAGCGGCCAGAGGTAGTAGAACTCGGGCACTTTGATGCAGCCCGGGTACTTCTGGTAATTCTGCGTGTACATCGCCGTGGCAATGCCCATCTGGCGCTGGTTGTTGATGCAGCTGATGCCGAGGGCCTTGGCCTTGGCCTTGGCCAGCGCCGGCAGGAGCATCCCCGCAAGGATCGCAATGATGGCGATGACCACGAGCAGCTCGATGAGGGTGAAGGCAGCGGGACTGCGGCGGGCCGAACCCCGGACGATGGCATGGATCATGGCGGGCAGGAATCTCTTGGTGTGCACCAAATACGATCAGAAACGCGCCGCCGCCGCCATGTGAATCTCGGGTGGGCCATCGACGGGGGCGGGGACCGCGCCGCGACGGATCACACCGGGGCCGGTGGCCCGATCCGCCACGAGCCCGGAGGGAGATCGAATCGGGTCCGCCCGGACCAGGATCCCAGGGCCTCGACGGAGCCATCGTGGCAGTCGACCAGGTGCAGTGCCTCTTGCTCCACCCAGAAGACGGCCACCTGACCCCAGCGCCGACCGAGGTCGATCGCGGCGGCCATCGACCCGCAGTCCACGCCCCAGCCGGGTTCCTGATGGGCCCCGTCCGGCGAGCCGCCGATCACCCGGAAGCGCCTCCAACCCAGGCGGTCCAGCTCGGCGGCCAGCGCCGCGTCAGCCCGCCGGTTGGTCTCGTCGTCGGTCGGACGGTCATGGGGATTGCAGGCCGTGACGATGGCCAATCCCCGGTCCGGGACCTCGACCGCGGGGATGGCACACCAGAAACGGGCCGTGCGATGGGCCGGGTTCATCGAACGCCCTCGGCCGAAGCCGACGGCCGGGCCGGCTTCTCGCCGCGGATGAAGGCGATCAGGTCACGGAGTTCCTGCGGAGTGCGGCCGGACTCGAGACCCTCGGGCATGAGCGAGAGCCCGGTCGAGCGCAGGGAGCGGATCCGCGAGCGCGGCAGGACGACCGTCTGCTCGCCAGCCTGCCGGAGAGTCACCGACTCGCCGCGCTGGGTCTCGAGCAGGCCCGTGACGGTCTCGTCGTCAACGGTCTCCACCTGGTAGGCCACGAAGGCCGGGTTCATCGCCATGTTGGGATCGAGGATGTTCGACAGCAGGTCCTCCACGCTGCGGTGGGCCGAACCCGCCAGCTCCGGCCCGACGCGCATGCCGAGGTCGCCCACCCGATGGCAGCTCGCGCACGAGGCCTCGAACACCGCCCGGCCGCGGCCGGAGTCGCCGATGGCCGGGAGCTTCGCCAGCCACTGGTCCACCACCCGGCTGCGGTTGGAATACTCCTCGTCGCTCCAGAAGCGCGCCGCGCGGGTGCGGATGTCGGACGGACCGCCCCGCAGCAACCGGCGGCGCTGCTCGAGGTCTAGGTTCAGCTCCCCCACCCGGATCGCGCCGGACTCGACGGCGTCGAGGAGGTCGCCATGCAGCGTCCGGCGGTCGGCCAACAGGCGACCCGCGCGTCCGCGCAACGACGGGGGCAACCCGGGCCACCGCTCGACGAGCCATCGGCCGAGGCGGGGAGGCTGCAGGCGCTCCAGCACCTCGAAGATGGCGGCCTGGATCTCGGGCTCCTCGTCGGGGCTGCCCAGCCGCCGCACCAGCGCCTCGAGGCGTTCCGGCACCGGATCGGCCCATTCCAGGGCCCTGAGCCGGGGCAGGCGCACGCCCACGGGAAGGGTGCCGTCGGTGGCCATCCGAAACGCCTCGTCCAGCGCACGGTCCACGCCGGCGCCGGGAGCGATCTGCCATCGGCGCATCAGGCGCAGGGCCGGAATCCACTCCGGGCCATCGGGCCGGGCGGCCAGGTCGGTCACCGCGCGCCGGGCTTCGGCCGGAACCTGAGGCATGCCACCGGACCGGGCCAACCCGGCCTCAAGGCCCTCCAGCAGGGGCGCCCCCAACGCCGGGGCATTGGACAGGCTCCCCAGGAGGCGCAGGGCACCCTCGAGGGCGGATGGAGCCATCAAGCCCTGCACGGCGACCGACTCGGCCAGATCCCGCAACGCCGCTCCGGGGTCGGCAGGGATGGCGGAGCCCTGGGCGGCCGGTCGAGGCGGTGGGTTGCCCACGAGGCGCTCCATCACCCGGGAGGCCTCGCCCGGCCGCAACGAGCCCAGGACGGCCCGGCGGGTCCAGGGGCTGCCCGCATCGTGCCAATACAGGGTGGCCAGAGCCTCCGCCGCGGCCGGGGTGCCCATGGCGGCGAGCGACTGGGCCGCCTGGAAGCGCAGCCGTGGCGACGGATCGGTGGCGAGTTCGAGGACCCGGGCCTGCAACCCGGCGTCGGTCGCCAGCCACGGCTCGGACCATCGCAGGGCGTTCTCCCGGACGCCGGGATGCCGGTCGGACAGCGCAACCAGCACGTCGGCGGGCCGCAACGCCCCGAGCACGCGCAAGGTGGCCAGCGCATGCAACCGGCCCTCGGGCGACGCCTTCGACGCGGCCAACCGGCGGAGGGCCGGGATCGTCTCGCGGGGCTGTCGCTCGTGGAGCAGCCGCTGGGCGGTGAGCCGCACCCACGGGTTTGGGTCGGCCAGGTGCCGGACCCACTGCGCCGGGGTCATGGTCGCCAGGCGCGGAAACCGGCGGGGTGCCCCGCCGCGCGGGGTGAGGCGGTGGATGCGCCCCCGGTCCTGCCCGGCCCGCAGGTCCAGCGAGGCCCGGACCTTCTGCGGGATGTAGTCCGGGTGCTCGATGACGTCACGCTGCATG
>JBIKMQ010000181.1:0-5318 GCA_044359215.1 Candidatus Chromulinivoraceae bacterium | reverse complement strand
GCCGGATCCCAGCCCGCCAGGAACTCCCGGTCGGAGTCCTCGAAGGCACGGGAGGCACGGAACACCGGCCCGTCCGGGCGGATCAAATCCCGGTGCACGAGGTGGCCCACCACGTCGCAGACAAACACCGAACCCTGCAGGTCACGCGGGAAGATCGGCGACTCGCAGAGCCCCATCCCGCCGGCGGCCGAGAAATGCCCCGCCTGCTCGGGGTGGTTGGGTCGTGTCTCGGGCTCGGCCACCGGGAAGATCCGGGCCATCTCACCATGGTCGGAGATGCTGCCGGTGATCGGGACGTCCGGGAACCCCGGGTTGCGCCGCGCGTGCGCCAGCGGCAGGAACCGGTGCTGGATGTGGTCGATGTTGTAGGTCGTGTATCCGCGACCCCACGCATCGAACACCAAGCCGAAGCCCCCGCCGGTGCGGGCGGTCAGCTCCACCTCGCCCGTGTCGGGATCGAAGGCGAAGTCATGGTCACCGAGATTGACCGGTTGACCCTCCCGCGATGGCGAGGTCAGGCGACCACCATTGCCCCCGTTGGCCACGTGCACCCGACCGTCGAGATGGTAGCGCAGGCTGTTGGCCAGCGAGTCGGACACCCCGAGTCCCAGGCCCCGAAGCACGACCGTCCGCCGGTCGGCCCGCCCATCGCCGTCGGTGTCTTTCAGGAACACGATCTCCGGCGGGGCCAACGCGAGCACGCCATCGCGCCACGGCAGCACGCTCGTGACGTAGCTGAGATCGGAGGCGAACACCGTCGAGCGGTCCGGACGGCCATCGCCATCGGTGTCCTCGAGGCGCCGGACGGTGCTGCCGGGGCGTCCCGCCGGACCCGCACCGTAGGGGTAATCGCGGCATTCGGCGACGTAGGCCACCCCGTCGGCCGCAAAGGCCAAGCCCACCGGGTCCACCACCTGCGGCTCGGCGCTCCACACCTCGGATTCGAGCCTGGGGTCGAGCGAGAAGGATGGCCGGGAATCCACGCTGACCACGACCCCGGTCCCGGCCCCGGTCAAGACCCCAGCCGCCAAACCGGTCGTCGCCGCCCCAAGGAGGCCGCTGAGGGCCCCGAGACCGAGCACTGCCTGCCACGCACGTCGACGTTCCATACCCAAAGGGTATCGCGCGAAGGCCGGTCATCAACCCGGCAACGGGACGCCGGTGGGATCGGAGGCTTGCACGGACATCGGGCATCACTCCCGAGACACGTGGAACCAAAGGATCCCGAGGTCCGGGACCGCCCGGACTCGCGCCCTCAGGGAGCGGTGGACCCGAGGTTCATGAAGGCCAACACCAGCGCTCCGATGATGATCAGGAACAACAACCCGCCGACGGCGAGGAACACCTTGGTGGCCTTGTTGGACTTCTTGGCGAACGCCGTCGCGCCCGCCGTGGCAGCCACGCCGGCGTCCCCGAGCTTCACGGTCTGGCGGGAGGCGTCGGTCTGCTTCCTGCCGGTCTCGAAGCGCAGCTGCACCTGACCCAGACGGAGGGTCTGGCCGGGCCTGAGGATCGCTTCCTTGTCGGCGGCCAACTGCAACTCGTTGATGAAGCTGCCGTTGGTGGAACCGAGGTCCTTGACGACCACATCGTCGCCCTTGAGCCAAACCTCGCAGTGGTGGCTACTGACGCTCGCCTCCGGAATGCAGACGGGATTCTCCTCCAGTCTTCCGACTGTCGTCTTCTCGGGCTTCACCTCGAAGCTGCGGTCGGTGAAGCCCTCCGTCAGAACCGTGAGTTTCGCCATCATGCGGTGTCCCCATTCCTAGCTACCCGCTCCCGGCAGAGTCAAATGCCGATTCTGACACTTGGCGAAAAGATACCATCGATCAGACAGCCTTTGTCCGACCCGACTTGCGAGACTGGCCGCATGATTCGATGGAAATCCTGGTGCCGGCGGGAACCCGCCGAGCGGGAAGTCGCCCGGTTCGGCATGGGACGGCTGGTCCGTTGCGGCACGAACCGCTACGAACTTCGCGGCGGGGACGGACGGGACCTGGCAGAGGCCCGCGAATGGGCCGCCCACTTCCTGCATGCGGCGTTCATCGAGCACCCGTCGCCTCCGGTGGGTCCCGGAACCAGATCTTCCGAGGTGATGCCCTCCAAGGAGACGCCCCAGGGCAGAAGCCTCCAGGTGATCCGGTCCCACCACACCGGCGCTCCCGGCAACCACTCGTCGTGCACCTCCCCTGTGCAGCGGCTCGGCGACGGCCGGACACGGTGAGACGATCGCCGGCGGGGGCAACTTTCCTGGCGCCCCGACGGTCTTCAAGAGGATCTTCACCATCGTCTCCGGAACGCCGTGGTGGGGAGAGGGGGGCCTCAAGGATCTCGGGCATGCGGGATATCCACACCGAGCGCGCCGTGTCGGCTCCCCACGCGACAGCGGGTTGGTTGGGACATCCAGCGCCCAACCCGCCGCCGTTCCATGCAGCAGATGGTCCCGACAAACCTGATCCCCGGGCGTCCGCCTTCTCTCGAGTCAGCCCATCCAGCATCGGCGGACCCGGAGGCGACCGTCAGAGCTGTCCCGAGACAAGTCGGCCGAGAACAAGGAGACCTGCCAACAAAAAGCCCAAGGCAATAGCCTTGGGCTTTTGGGGGGATCCCGCCGATGGGGGGATCAGATTCCGAGGGAAATCACGGAGTGCTCGGGGAAGCGACAACCTCCGGCTTCTTCGGCACGAGACCCTCCGGGGTGACCTGGAACGCGGGGTCGACCTTCACGGCCTCGAAAGCCTTGTCACCGAACTGCTTGACCAACTCGTCGAACTTGGCCTGCGTCAGGATATCCCCCTTGTTGATTCCCGGGACCTGCCGAGGGTCATTGACCACGATGAGGCCACCGACCGGCACCGGTTGGCCCGACACGTTGCTGGCGCCATAGGTCGCCACCGCCTTTTCGAACTCGGCGGTCGTCAGGACCTTGCCTGCCTCGATGACGATCTGGCCGTTGACCACGACGTCGCCCTTGATGACCACCGTGCCAACGAAGTTACCCGGGTTCGGCTGGGGACGCGTGGTGACGGTCGGGGCCGGCAACTTCACGCTGGCCGACTGCTGCGCGCTGGAGGGCATCGCGGCGACGATTGGCATGGTGTTGGCAACGACCGAGGCGGCCGCCGGGTCGAACATCTGGCCACCGCAGACCTCGTAAGAGACACCCCGGTAGGACACCGTCACGCAACCGGACCAGACAGCCACGGTGCCGTTGTCGGTGATCTGGTACTCGGAGGTGCGGATGACGGCGCTGACCGTCGGGCCCTTGACGATGTAGGAAGACTGCGAAGACGTCTTCTTCACGTACCCGGCAACAGTCCCCACCTTGAGGTTGATCTTGGTGGTGATGACCGTCTCGGCACCGGACTTGTCGACCGAGAGTTCGTCGAAGGAAATCGACGAGTCCGGGAGAACGACCACGGTGGGACCATTGTCACCGAGGTAGAGGTTGGCCTGGGCGCCGGCGCCGGTGGAGATCGCCTGACCCGGCTTCACCGCGTCGCCCACGGAGGCGGGTTGGCCATCCACCTTGACGCTGCCCTTGATGCCGGTCAGTTCGGCCTTGCCCGTCTCGGCCGCGTTCAGGGAGGAGCCCGCCAGGATCGCGGAAACCGCGAGGAGGCTGGCGAAGCGGGGGGAGATCCCGATCATTTTCATGGTAGCAGGTGTGAAAGGTTGGTCTTGTGATTTCGAAGGTGGGGAGGCGATCCCCGGAAGTCAACCGGTAATTCCCGGGACTCTACTGGGGAGACGACACATTTTTTGCACCGACAGAGCCCATGGTGTCCCGGTTGTGGCGGGAATCAAGCCTGAGCCGCAAGGATCCGGTCGGTCTGGGCGGACCATTCGTGCCATTGAGCCAGGAGAGCCTCCACCTGCGGGCCCGCCGGGGACCTCAACGGCAGCCGAACCGGCCCCATGGGGATCCCGAGGTGGGAAAGCACCACCTTGAGCGATCCCAGATACCCGTGGCAGGCCAGCAGGTCGACCAGGGCGACCGCGTGGCGCTGCGCGCGCCGCGCAAGATCCCACTGCCCGGCGGCGGCGGCCCGCTGCTGGAGGCGGAACAGGGGTGTCGCCAGGTTGTAGGTCGAGCCCACCGCCCCAGTGGCCCCCAGGGCCATGGCCGAGAGCAGCATCTCGTCGCAGCCGAAGAGCAGCTCCTGGCCGGGAGCCAACGTGGCCACACACCGCTGCAACAGCACGAGGTCGGGGTTGCTGAACTTCAGGCCCGCCATCGTGGGGATGCGCCGGGTTGCCTCGGCCAGGAAGCGATCGGACGCCAAGTGGATGCCGGTCAACGCTGGAAGGTCGTAGGCGTGGAAGGGCAGGTCGGGCGCCCCGGAGGCGATCCACGCGCTGCATTCGACCCAGGCTTCCACGTCGGCCGGCTTGAAATAGCTCGGCGCGAGGGCGGCGATTCCCGAGGCCCCGATCCGCTGGGCATGCGCGGCCAACTCACGCGATTCACGAACGGCATTGGAACCGACATGGAGGATGCACCGCAGCCCCGAACCGCGGAGGACCGCCACCCAGCGCTCGGCCAGCTGCAGGCGCTCGGCAACGCTGAGCGAGTGACTCTCGCCCGTGGTGCCGTTCACGAAGACCCCATCCACGCCCTGCCGCACCAACCACCCGGCCATCGACTCGACCGCGTCCAACGCAAGGTCACCGTGCGGCGTGAACGGCGTCGCCGGGGCGGCGATGAGCGGGATACGTTCCGGGAGAGGTGTCGGGGAGGCCATGAGAAAGGTCAAATCATCCATGGGACCCAGCCGGGAAATCAACGCGGGAAAACACTCGTGATCCGGACGGCGGCCCGCCGGAGGAGCCCCCCGCCACCGACGCCCCTGGTGGATGGGTGGGGCCCGGTCCAAGGTTCGATCGCCCGTTGGGTCGCCCGCCACCCTCGCCTCCGGCCCACTTTCCGGGTTTGAAAAGTACGGATACGTACTATCCTGCAGAGCAACCGAGGTACCTATGCCCATCCCCACCGTCGCTCCCGAAGCCGTCGCCGCCGCCAAGAGTCAACTCGACCAGCACCTGTTGGAGATCCTCGAGTGGCATTTCAACCCCGCCACCGGGTGCCCGTTCTGGCTCGAGTGGGCCCGCAAGAACTGGGATCCCCGCAAGGAGGTCCGCAGCTTCGAGGACATGCTCAAGTTCCCGCACTTCCAGGACGAGTCGCTGCGTGACCTGCAGCCCGAGGTCTGGGTCCCGGCCGAGTTCAAGGGCAAGCCCTTCAACATCTTCGAGACCGGCGGCACCACCGGCATGCCCAAGCAACGCATCGGCTGGAACGACTACAAGGTCGATTA
>JBIKMQ010000528.1:0-2734 GCA_044359215.1 Candidatus Chromulinivoraceae bacterium | reverse complement strand
GTCGGCAGACGGCCGGGAGGAATGCCAGGAAGGCCGGGCTCTCGAGCAAACCCGACCCGAGCGCGTTGGCTACGGTCACTTGGCCGGCGCGCGCCGCCTGAACCAGTCCTGGGACCCCGAGCACCGACTCTGCCCGGAGCTCCAGGGGATCGCAGAAGCTGTCGTCCACCCGGCGGAGGACCACGTCCACCGGTTGCAGGCCTTCGAGGGTCTTCAGGCACACCCGCAGGTCGCGGACCGTCAAGTCGGCCCCCTCCACCAGGGGGATGCCCAGATGTCGGGCGAGGTAGGCGTGCTCGAAGTAGGTCGCGTGGAGCGGGCCGGGGGTCAGGAGCACCATCAACGGTTGGTCACGCCCCTGCGGCGCCAGCGACTCGAGGACGGACCGCAGGGCCCGGAAGAAGGGCGACGGGCTGCGGACCGAGACCTCGCGGATCTCGTCCGGGAGCACCCGGGAGACAACCTTCCGGTTCTCGTGGGCGTAGCCGGCCCCGCTGGCCGATTGGGTCCGGTCGGCGAAGCACCGCCACTGGCCCCCGCCGGACCGCACGAGGTCGGCCCCGTAGAGGTGGAGCAGCACCTGGCCGGCGACCGGCAGCCCGCGGCAGGGCCTCAGGAAACCGGGATTGGAGTAGATGAGCTCCGGCGGCAGGAACCCGTCGACGAGGAGGCGCTGGGTCCCGAGGTACAGGTCCCGGAGGATGAGGTTGAGCAGGTGCGACCTCTGGATGAGCCCGGCCTCGAGGGAGCGCCACTCCGAGGCCGACAGGATCAGCGGCACCGGATCGAGGGACCAGGGACGGTCGCGGCCCTGGGGATCGCCGTAGACATTGTAGGTCACCCCGTGCTCGCGGATGATCCTCAGTCCCTCGTCCCAACGGGCATTGAGCCGGGGAGTGCCCAGCCGTTCGATGGCCTCGATCATCGCGGCCCACTGGGGTCGGGGCTGACCGTCCCCGCCGAAGCATTCGTCATGGGGCGGCGGCAGCCCGGCGGCCAACCGGCGGGTGCCGGCCGGACGGATCAGGGGATGGGCCTGGGAGGTCTCGAGCATCGTTGCGACGGGCCGCGTCCCGAAGGGTCGTTCCGGCCCCGGGGTCATGCGCCGGCCGGGGGAATGGTTAGGGGCATCGGAGATCGAGGGTGAAGGGAAATTCAGCCGGGCGGACCCCGGGTGGAACCTCCACCCGTCCCGGTGTGTGGCCGTGGGTCATGAACCGCGCCAGACGCCGGCTCTCGGCCTCGTAGGCGTTGACCGGGAACCACTCGTGATTGCGGCCGCCGGGGTGTGCCACGTGGTAGGTGCAGCCGCCCAGTGATCGCCGGTTCCACGTGTCCACGAGGTCGAAGACCAGCGGGGCATGCACCCCGATGGTTGGCTGCAGGCACTGGGGCGGTTGCCACGCGCGATAGCGCACCCCGCCCACCTGGTCGCCGGCAGTCCCCGTCGGATGGAGCGGCATCCGCCGGCCGTTGCAGGCCAGCACGAAGCGGTCGCCCACCATGCCGCGCGCGAAGACCTGCAGGCGTTCGAGCGAACTGTCCACGTAGCGCACGGTGCCGCCGCCGGCCGGCTCCTCGCCGAGGACATGCCATGGCTCGAGGGCGGTGCGCAGCTCCACATGGATGTCCCGCTGGGCGAAGTCACCGATCCTCGGGAAACGGAACTCGAAGTGCGGGTCGAACCATCCGGGCTCGAACGGATACCCGGCGTCCCGGAGGTCCCTCAAGACCTCGTCGAAATCGGTGCGGCAGAAGTGCGGCAGCATCCACCGGTCGTGGAGGTCGCTGCCCCATCGCACCAGGCCCTGGGTGTAGGGTTCCCTCCAGAACCTCCCGACCAGCGCCCGGATCAGGAGCTGCTGCGCCAGGCTCATCCGGGCGTCCGGGGGCATCTCGAAGCCCCGCATCTCCACCAGCCCAAGGCGCCCGGAGGCCGCATCCGGCGAGTAGAGCTTGTCGATGCTGAACTCGGCCCGGTGGGTGTTGCCGCTGGAGTCGATGAGCAGGTTGCGAAACAACCGGTCCACCAGCCACGGCGGCACCTGGGCGCCGGGCGGGGGCACCTGCCGGAAGGCCACCTCCAGCTCGTGCAGGGCGTCGTGACGGGCCTCGTCGACCCGGGGAGCCTGGCTGGTGGGGCCGATGAACAGGCCGCTGAAGACCCAACTGAGCGACGGGTGGTTCTGCCAGTAGGCCAGCAGCGACCGGAGCAGGTCCGGACGGCGGAGGAATGGGGAATCGGCCGGCGTCTCTCCCCCGAGCACGATGTGGTTTCCGCCCCCGGTGCCGGTGTGCCGGCCGTCGAGCATGAACTTCTCGGCGCACAGGCGGGTCTGACGGGCTTCCTCGTAGATCGCCGTGGTCCGGTCCACCAGGTCGTCCCAGCTCCGGCTGGGGTGGATGTTCACCTCGATCACGCCGGGGTCCGGCGTCACGGACAACCGTTCGAGGCGCGGGTCCCGCGGGGGCGCCTCGCCCTCGACGATCACGGGCGTCGCGAGGCTGCCGGCCGTCGCTTCGATGGCCTCGATGAGCTCGAGGTAGCTCTCGGTGGAAGGCAGGGGCGGCATGAAGACATGCAGCCGACCCTCCCGAGGCTCGACGCACAGGGCCGTCCGGACAATCCAGCCGGCCGACTCGCCCGGGTTGGGGCGTCGGTCCTCCGACGACTGGGGCCTGGGCCGACCGGAGCCCGCCTCCGGGAACGCCCCTTCGGCACCGCCCGGGGCCT
>JBIKMQ010000025.1:0-10093 GCA_044359215.1 Candidatus Chromulinivoraceae bacterium | reverse complement strand
CGCTCCGTCATGAAACCCAAGATCCTCACCGTCGACGACAGCAAGACGATCCGGATGGTCGTCGCCAAGGCCCTGAAGCCGTTCGATGTCGATGTGCTCGAGGCTTCGAACGGCGTCGAGGGAGTCGCCGTCGCGATGCGGGAGCGCCCGGACCTCATCCTGCTCGACCTGACCATGCCCATCATGGACGGGTCGGAGTGTCTGGCCAAACTGAAGTCCCACGCCGACCTCAAGAACACCCCGGTGATCATGCTCACCCAGGAGTCCGGCAGGGACAACATCACCAAGATCTCCCGGATGGGCGTGCGCGACTACCTGGTGAAGCCCTTCAAGGAGGACATGCTCATCGAGCGGGCGGGCCGCATCATCGAGTTGAAGGCCAAGGGCGGCGGCGTCAAGAAGGTCAAACGCTACGACGACCCGCTGAACATCCTGGTGGTGGACGACAAGCCGGCCATCCTCGAGCAAATCAAGGCCGCCGTCTCGGACACACCCTGGCAGGTGCATGGTCGAACGCAGACCGGCGAGGCGCTCGACTACTGCTCCCAAAATGTCCCCGACTGCATCCTAGTCAGTCTGTCGCTGCCCGACGGCGCGGGCTTCACGCTTTTCCAGATGTTCCGGGCGAGCACGCGCACCAAGAGCGCCCCGATCTTCGGCCTGTCGGTGAAGACGGCGACCGACGACCAGACCCGGGCCCAGCAGGTCGGGTTCCTCGGTGTCATCACCAAACCCCTCGATCCGGAGGACCTCAAGATGAAGATCTGCAGGTCCCTCAACCTCGACACCTCCTACAAGTACTTCCAGCAACGCGACGGCACGCTCTCGGTGGTCCTGCCCTCGAACCTCTCGGCCAACGTGGCCACCGAGATCGCCCTCCAGATGCGCAACAAGGTGTCCGAGGCGGTCGATTCCGGGCTCGGGAAGATGATCATCGACATGAGCCAGGTCCGCACCCCGGACATCAACCTGGTCAAGCTCGGCATCACCACGATCCAACTCTGCAACGAGTTGTCGCTGCAGCACCGCCTGGTCGGATCCACCATCGTCCAGGCCGAGTGCCGCAACTACGAGGAAACCAAGGACTGGGTCTTCGTGGCCTCGTTCGAGGATGCCATGAGGGAGCTCAACCGGAAGTGACGCCGCCCGAGCGACACCACGGAACACCAACCCGCTGATCACATGGATGTGATGAAACGCCTCGGAATCATCGTCGGCGGAGCCGTCGCCTTGGTTCCCACCCAGTCGGCCCCCAACGCCTACCTGACGCGTGTCGGGCCCAAACCGCTGCGGTTCGATGCGGCGCCCCCGCCCCGCGACGAGGTGCTCAGGATGCTGCCGCCGCTCGACTCGGGGCTTCCCCCGAAGCAGGTGCCCGCCCCGGTCACCACGATCCTCCCGACCGACGCCACCCACCTCTTCCCGGTGCCCGCCGAGACCCCCGCCCTCGGGATGGTTGATCCCCTGGGACTCCCCGAGAATTGGGTGGAGAGCCTGCTGGGCCCTCCGCGGGAGATTCCCGGCATGGAGTCCGGGGGCGGAGATTCCAGCTGGACCGACGGGAGTTGGGGCCGCGCTCGCTCGTCGCTCACCCCGGAAGACCTGGTGCCGTTCTTCGTGTCCCCGGCCTCCGAGGGCAACACCCAGCTCATCATTCCGGTCCCGTTCATCCCGGGCCCTCCCAGCAATCCCGCGAACCCCTCGCCCTCCAGCCGGGCAACCTTCCGACAGGAGTGACCATGGGCCACCGGCAACCGATGCGGCGACCAACGCGACGACAACAACCCGCGCGACGACGACCTCTCTCCGGTCTCGCGGGCGTCCTGCTGGTGATGTCGGCCCTGGCGGCCGCGTCCGCCGCCGAGCCCAAGACGGCGCCGAACCCTCCGCCGAAGGTCGGCACGCCCCCCCCGGCGACGCCCCGGGGCGAGCCGAATCTCAACGATGAAAAGACGATCCGGCTCAACGAGGAGATCGCGGATTCGCTGGACAAACGGTTCCGCGGTCATTCCAAGGCGCCGGGTGAGGTCATCGACTCCGAGAACGTGCTGGCGCGGCCGGTGAAGCCCACGGTGGTCGACGAGATGAAGGTCTGGCGGACCCAACTCGACAGCGCCATCCAGCGCTATGAGCAGAGCACCGACGCCGATAGCCAGAAAGCGGCGGAAAACCTGGTGATTGGCATCCTGATGGCCGAAGGGGCCCCGGTGGACATCCAGAGGGACTGCTTGAAGCAGTTGGCCCTGATTGCGCTCGACGGCAAGTTCTACAGCCGGGCGCAGCAAATCTACTCCCAGTTGGTGAGCCGGTTCCCGCTGCACCCGGACACCCCCTCCGTCCTGCTCCGGCAGGGCGTCCTCTACCGTCGGGTCGGGGCCAACGAACTGGCCCTGTCGAAGTTCCATGCGGTGATGTCCACCGTGCTCTCGCTGCCCGAGAAGGACATCTCGGGCTACAAGTCCATCGTCCTGCTGGCACAGACCGAGATCGCGGACACCTATTTCATGGCAGGCCAGTTCGAGCGGGCCGCCGAATACTTCCGGCGGGTCCTGAAGCTTGCCGACGAGGAACTCAACGAGGCCCAGGTCCGCCTGAAGCTCGTGAAGTCGTTCTTCGAGATGAAGGACTGGAAGAACGTCATCGTCGAGGGCCAGCAATCCGTGGAAAGGGTCGGCCTCTCCAGCCAGATCGCCGAGGTGCGATTCCTGATGGCCGAAGCCTACAAGCAACTGGGCATGCAACGCGAGGCCCTGCAGCAGACGATGGCGCTGCTCAACGCCGAACAGGCGCGCTCGTCCAAGGACCCCACCGGTTGGGCCTACTGGCAGAAACGCACCGGCAACAAACTGGCCAACGAACTCTACCAGCAGGGAGACTACATCAACGCGCTGCTGGTCTACCAGACCCTCGGGAAACTGCCTGGCGACGAGGAGTGGCGGTCGCAGGCGCTGTACCAGATGGGCCTCATCTACGAGCGCCTGGAACAGAATGAACGGGCCATCGCGGTCTACCGGCAGATCCTGACGGCCGCGAGCAACTCGGTGCCCCCGCTCTCCATGAAGGTCCCGGCCGGTGGGGCATCCCCCGCCCCGTCTTCCACCAACACGCCGCCCCAGACGGCCCAGACGAACTCCCCACCCACCGGGGGACCCGGGGCCGGTGCCGGACCGACCGACCCCAAGGGCTCCGACCCGAAGTCGGCCGAGCCCCCGCCGTCGCCGTCGCCCGGATTGAAGCTGATCCGCGAGATGGCCTCCTGGCGGCTCAACAACCTGCAATGGGACCAGAACATCGACCAGCAGGTCCGGAATCTCTCGATGCGGGCGACGGCCTCCGGGCAGGCGACGCCCCCTTCCAACCCGGAAGCCCCCGCCAAGCCACCCTCGGCACCATCCCCGACCGGCGGTGCCACGCCCACCCCGCCATGAACCCAGCGGAAGCCGCCAAGGTGGAAGCCCGGATGGCCTCGGACCTGAGGTCCCAACTCGCGCTGAATGCCGAACTCCTCGGGCATCTGGAGCGGGAATCCCGGCACCTCCGCCAACCCGACGCCCCGCCGCCCACGGCCTCGGTCGAGGCCAGACGCGAACTACTCCCACGTCTCGAGGAGGCCCTGCGCCGAATCCGCGAGCACCGGGGCTACTGGCTTTCCCTGGACCCCGAGGTGCGGGCCGGGCGCACGGAGATCCGCGAACTGCTGCGCCAGAACCAGGACCTCATCATGCGCCTGATCGTTCTCGACCGGGAGAACGAGCAACTGCTCCTGCGCCGCGGACTCATCCCGCCGAAACACCTCCCGCCGGTGAACCGTCAGCGGCCGCATTACGTGGCCGACCTGTACCGACGCAGCCACGCTCCCGGCGGATCGACCGCACCGGCAGGCGACCCGGGCGCGGGCTCCTTCACGCCCCACCGGCCCGGGTAATCCCCGCCGCCCCGGAACCGCCCGATCACCCGGGGCCACGCCGCCACCGGCCGCCCCACCGGCCGTATTGCCGACCCGGCCAATCTCCCTATGATCGGCGCCGACATGATCCGAGCGTGCTTGTGGTTTCTATTGGCAACGGGCTTGGGCCCGGTGTTCGGGGCCGAGCGGCACTTCGAGTTCTCCACCCCCAAGGCCGGCGGCATCCCGGAGGGCTGGAAACCCGGGTTGGCCGGGGGCGGTCGCCCCGGCGACTGGAGCATCGTCGAGGTCGAGATGCCATCGGCCCTCGAGCCCCTCTCGCCACAGGCCAAGCCCCTGAACCGCAAACCCGCCGTGGCCCAGACATCGGCCAGCCCGGAGGACGAACGGTTCCCGATGCTCATCCACACCGCCGAGCGCTTCGGCGACTTCACCTTCACCACCCGCTTCCGGATCGACGGGGGAACCCTTGAGCAAATCGCCGGTGTGGTGTTCCGCCACCAGGACGACAAGAACTTCTACGTGGTCCGCGCCAGCGCGCTCGGCAGCAACCTGCGGTTCTACAAGTTCGTGGACGGTGAACGCTCAGCCCCGATCGGGCCGGCGGTGCCCTTCCGGAAGGGAGAATGGTACGAATTGTCCGTCCGCGCCGAGGCCAACCAGATCGAGGTGTTCCTCAACGGCACCAATGCCCTGCCGACCCTGACCGACAACTCCTTCAACGCCGGCCACATCGGGTTCATCACGAAGTCGGACACGACCGCGCACTTCTCCGACGCCAGCATCCGCTACCGCCCGCTGGAGACGCTGGCCGCCTCGCTGGTCCGCCAGACCCTCGAGCAACAGCCCAGACTCCTGGACCTGCGTCTGTACGCGCCGTCCGCTTCGGGGGACCCACTCCGGTGCATTGCAGCCAAGCACCCGAAGGATCTCGGATCGGCGCCCACCGGGGACACCGTCGGCAAGGTGCACCGGGAGAACCAGATCTACTTCGGGAAGACCCCCGCTGCGGCGGTCGTCACCGCACCGCTGCACGACCGCAACGGCGACGTGGTCGGCGTCATGGAATTCCACCTGAAACCATTTGCCGGCCAGATCGAATCCACGACCGTGGCGCGGATCCTGCCGACGCTCCGGAAGCTCGAGTCGGGGATCTCCGGGGCGCGGGCCCTGACCGACTGACCGGCAGCTTCAACACATCCCCCGCTCCCCGTCGCCCCCCCGGATGTCCCCTGACCGTGCGAGCGGCGGCATGCGGAAGGTGGCCCGCAGCGCCGGTCCCTGATTTCATCCCTCCATGCGACGGCCATCCGGCTGGGATCTGAACTGCGACCTGGGCGAGGGCGAACCCTGGGCGCGGACGCGGGCGCTGCTCCGCCGGGTTTCATCGGTGAACGTGGCCTGCGGCGGGCATGCCGGGGATGCGGCCACGATGGAACGCGTGGTGATCGAGGTCCGGGCCCTGGGAGTGCGCCTCGGGGCCCACCCCGGGGTGGCCGGGGCTTTTGGACGGGCCGAGGTGACCCTGTCGCCCGGACAACTCCAGACCCTGGTCCTCCAGCAGGTGGGCGCCCTGGATCACCTGGCACGACGACACCGCCTCCGGTGCCACCACATCAAGCTGCACGGCACGCTGTACCATGCCGTGGAAGGGCAGGAACCCCTCGGCCGGGCCTATGTCGAGGCGGTGGCACGCTGGTTCCCGAAGGCGGTGATCTACGCCCGCGCCGGAGGACGGGTGCTGGAGTTGGCTCGGGAGGCCGGGGTGGATGCCTGGGCCGAGGGGTTCATCGACCGGGCCTACCATGCCGACGGCCGGCTCGTGCCCCGGGATCACGATGGGGCGGTCTTGACCCGGCTCCGGGAGATCACCGGGCGGCTGGACCAATGGCGCCGGACCGGAGGGTGGAACAGCCTCGAGGGACCCTGGGTCGCGGTGCCCGCCCGGACCCTCTGCCTGCATGGCGACACTCCCGGCGCGGTGGCCATGGCCGCAGCCCTCCGACGGGCCATGGACCGTTGAGCCCGCCCGAGCCTACCAGGCTCCAGCGGCTCCCTCACCGCGCGGATCCGCCGCCGCCGACCATCGCCCGGAGGCATCCCGACCCACCGCCTGTGCCGCCCCGATCGATGCGTCGACCGAGACCGTGTGGCCACGGCGCCGCAATCCCGAGAGGACGGCATCGCCCCAGGCCCGCTCCACATGCAGTTCATCGGGTTTCCACTGATGGTGGAGACGGGGGGCGGCCAGGGCCTCCCGGGGAGGTTTGGCGAAGTCGATGGTCCGCAGGATGGCCAGCACGGTCTGCGAGATGATGGTCGGCCCGCCGGCTGCGCCCACGCTGAGGATCGGCCGGCCGTCGCGCAGGACCAGCGTGGGGCTCATGCTCGAGAGCGGCCGCTTGCGGGCCTCGATGGCGTTGGCCTCGGCGCCCACGAGGCCGAAGAAGTTCGGCACCCCCGGCTGCGCCGAGAAGTCGTCCATGTGGTTGTTGAGCAGGATGCCCGTGCCGGGAACCACGACCTTGCTGCCGAAGCTTGTGTTCAGCGAGGCGGTGCAGGCCACCCAGTTTCCCTCGGTGTCGGCGGTGGAGAAATGCGTGGTATGCCGGCCCGCCTCCCGGGTGAACCAGTCGTGGTCCGCGCCCGGCGGGCTGCCGGCCGCCGCGACGACTGAGGCGCGGTCGAGGCGGATGCGCCGGGCCAGCCCGGCCGCGTACTCCTTGGACAAGAGCCCCCGGGGGACCCGCGCGAAGTCCGGATCCCCCAGCCAACGGGCCCGGTCGGCGAAGGCCAGCTTCATCGCCTCGGCCACGACATGGGCGAACTCGACCGAACCATCCCCCATGGCCGCGAGGTCGAAGCGCTCGAGCAGGTTGAGGATCTCCACGACATGGACGCCGCCGGAGCTGGGCGGCGGGAAGCTCACGATCTGGTGGCCACGGTAGGTGCCGCGGACCGGTTCGCGCGGCACCACCTCATAGCGGGCGTAGTCGGCCTCGGTCACCAGGCCGCCATGGGCCCGCATCCACTCGGCCGTCCGCCGTGCGAAGTCGCCCCGGTAGAACCAGGCCACGCCGTTCGTGGCCATCTGGCGGTACGAACGGGCGAGGTCGGGCTGGCGCAGCAAGTCGCCCGCCGACGGCGTCGCCGGGAGGCCCCGCAGGAAGATCGCCTCGCTCTCGGGGAAGAGCGCCAGGCCCGACCGGGTTTCCCGGAGCCGCCCGACGTAGTGGCGATCCAACCGGAACCCGGTCTCGGCGACCCGGGCGGCGGCCTCCAGGAGCCGGCCCATCGGCAGGCGCCCGTAATTGGTGCTGGCGTAGGCGAGGGTGGCGAACTCACCCGGAATGCCCACCGACAGGGCCCCCTCCTGGCTGAGGCGGGGATCGGCCTTGCCCTCGCGCAGGAACATGTCGCGCGTGGCCGCGGCCGGGGCCATCTCGCGGCCGTCGAGGGTGATCCACCGCCCGTCGGCCAGGCGCAGGGTCATGAAGCACCCGCCGCCGATGCCCGAATTGTGACCGTCGACGACCCCGAGGGTCAGGGCGCAGGCGATGGCCGCATCGACGGCGTTGCCCCCGTCACGCAAGGCCTGCAGGCCCGCCTCGGTGGCCACCGGGTTCACGGTCGCAACCAAGCCCCGGCGCGGAGTGGGCGGCAGGTCCTTGGCTCCGGCGGAGGCCCCCGTGAGAGGCAGGACGGCGACGACGAGGGCCAGGAGGGCGCGCCACGGGATCATGGGCGGAGGTTGGCCCACTCCCGGCGCCTTGGGAAGGGCCAAGGCCGGACCCAGCCCAGCCCCCGTCAGGACAGCCGGGCCTCCGGGCATCCCGAACCGCGACGCCATGAACTGCACGGTTGATTCCCAGGGCGGTTCGGGTTCCATGGAAACCATGTCCCCCTGCGGTGCCCCGGCCCCCCGACGGGCCTTCACGCTCATCGAACTGCTGGTGGTCATCGCCATCATCGCGATCCTGGCGGGCATGCTCCTGCCGGCGCTGGCCAAGGCCAAGGAGAAGGGGCGCAAGACCTCGTGCTACAACAACCTCCGCCAGATGGGGCTGGCGATGCTCATGTATGCCGACGACCACCAGGGACGCATCCCCCGGGGCAACCAGCCGTACTGGTGGCAGATGTACATCCCCAGCCTCGGGGGCACCGCCGCGGCGAGGGACCAGTACGGCCGGGTCCGGGTCTACACCTGCCCGAGCTACCCGAACAAACGGCAGGTGATGTGCTACGTGGTCAATGCCTGGCAGTTCAGCAGCCCGCGCGACACCGTCGGCACCGAGGTGACCGGCGCGGTGAACCTCCAGCGCGTGCAGAGCCCGTCGGACACCATCTACTTCGCCGACAACGAGAGCGGTGCCTGGCGGCCGGTCTTCACGTTCACCAACGTCCTCGGCAGCGTGGATCTCAACGATGTGTGGGCCCCGTCGCACCTGCCCTACGGCTCGACAGGCCGCACGCTGAGTGGTGAACGCCGGGTCGCCGCCAAACGGCACGGCGAGGGCGCCAACCTGCTGTTCTTCGACGGCCATGCCGGCTGGAAGAACGGGCGCGCCATCACCGTCGACGACTGGCGTGAGCAGCGGCACTGAGGCCGCCCCGCCGGCCCCGTTGCCCCGCCGGCCCGGCTTGTCCTGCCGGCCGATCCGGATCAAGCTCCGAAGGATCCGCCCCCGGTGATCCCGCCATGAACCCGTCCACTCCGCGTCCCGATGCCCCGGTTCTCCGGGGCGGGCGCCCGACCGTCCGGGTGCTCCTGGCACGGCTCACGGCGGTGATCGCGCTGTCGACCGCGGCGGTGGCCGAACCGGTGCGCTTCAACCGGGACGTGCGGCCGATCCTCGCCGACCACTGTTTCCCCTGTCACGGATTCGACGCGAACACGCGCAAGGCGGGCCTGCGGCTGGACCTCCGGGAGGAGGCGCTGCGACCGGCGAAATCCGGAGCGGTGGCGATCGTTCCGGGAAAGCCGGCATCGAGTGAACTGCTCCGGCGCATCGACTCCCAGGATCCCGAGGATCGCATGCCGCCGACCCGAAGCCACGCCGCCCTCCCGGGCGCCCAGCGCGAGGTGCTCCGGCGATGGATCGACGAAGGGGCGGAGTACGAGGCGCATTGGGCCTTCGTGCCACCGGTTCGACCGACACCCCCGGAGGTCCGGAGCACCGGCTGGGTCCGCAACCCGATCGACCGGTTCATCCTGCGGCGCCTGGAGCAGTCCGGGCTCGCACCGTCGCCCGAGGCGGGGCCCGAGATCCTGTTCCGGCGCATGAGCCTCGACCTGACGGGCCTTCCGCCGACGCCCGGGGAGGTGCGGGAATTCCTGCGCGACCCGTCGCCCGCGGCCTACGAACGCTGGGTGGACCGGCGTCTGGCCTCGCCGCGCTGGGGCGAGCGCATGGCCCAGGACTGGCTTGACGTGGCACGGTTCGCCGACAGCAACGGGTACCAGGTGGACCGGGATCGCGAGCTCTGGGCCTGGCGCGACTGGGTGGTGCGGGCCTTCAACCGCAACCTGCCCTTCGATCAGTTCACCATCGAGCAGCTGGCCGGTGATCTCCTGCCCTCCCCCACCCTCGACCAGCGGATTGCCACCGGATTCAACCGGAACCACATGATCAACGAGGAGGGCGGGATCATCCCCGAGGAGTTCCTGGCGGAGTATTGCTTCGACCGGGTGGAGACGACGGCGACGGCTTGGCTGGGGCTGACCTTCACCTGCGCGCGCTGCCACGACCACAAGTTCGACCCCGTCAGCCAGCGCGACTACTACGGCCTCTACGCCTTCTTCCACAACGTCACCGAGAAGGGCGTCGGCGACTACGGGGCATCCATCCGGAAGAACACGCCGCCCATGCTGCAACTGCCCACCGGGGAGCAGCGTTCCCGGCTCGAGCGGTTGCGCCGCGACCTGGCGGACGATGAGACCGAATCGGCACGGCTCCGCAGCCGGATCACCGTCGATCCCGCGGTGTGGATGGCCGCGTCGGGCTCGCGCCCGGCGACCTGGACCGAGGTCACCTCCCCGCCGATCCCGCTTCCCGTGCACCGGGACGCCGCGCTGCCGGTGCATGTGCGCCTGGCGGGCCCGGTGAGGGCCATACGCCTGACGTGGCAACCGGTCGGCCCGGGCGACTCGGACCGCCCGCGGAAGATCGCCTGGTCGGGTCTCCG
>JBIKMQ010000525.1:0-2746 GCA_044359215.1 Candidatus Chromulinivoraceae bacterium | reverse complement strand
TCCTCGTGGCCCCGGACGCACTGCCGCTGGACCTCGCGCTGCAGGCGCTCGAAGAGCGCCTCGTCCCCGGTGATGCGGCGGGCCTCGATCAGGGAGGTCTTGGCCTGCATGTCCTCGTTGGCCAGGCGCACGCAGTCGTCCACGGTGCGGACCGCGTGTCCCACCTTGAGCCCGATGTCCCAGAGCGTGTAGAGAAGGCCGCTGGTCCACTCGGCAAGCGCCTTCAACTCTGGGCCCTCCGGGTCGAGCCCGTCGGCGTGGAGGAACATCAGGTCGATGTCGCTGCAGGGGTTGAGTTCGCCGCGCCCATAGCCCCCGAAGGCGACCAGCGCCACCTTCGGCGACTTGCCCTTCGGCGCCGGGAACACGCTCTGGATCGAGCTCCAGAGGTGCCGGACCAGCACATCCATCATGGCCGACCGGGCCCGGCACACCTCGAGTCCGGAGCCGCCTCCCCGGTGGACGATCTTGAGCCGGTGCCCCTCCACCTTGAGGAAGCGCTTGTACCTCGGCAGCTCGTCGGAGGGCTTGCTCAAGGGCGGAAGCACCAGTTGCCGTCGCGCGCTTTCTTCGATCTTGGCGATCAGGGGATTCATCGGAAGACCGAACCGTGAGCCGATCGGGCCGACCGGGCAAGGGTGCCGCGGCTCCCCATGGGCCCCGGGGTTCGGCGCGCGGTCTCGGAGACGGCTCGTGCCTTGTCAGGCCGCGTCGGCCCGGCCACCGTCGCCTCTCCGGAGAAACCATGTCGCCGCTGCCCTACGAGATCGCCCTGGCCCTGCGCTACCTGCGGCCCAAGCGCACCTTCGTGTCGATCATCACGCTCATCTGCGTGCTGGGGGTGACGCTGGGGGTGGCGGTGCTGATGATCGTCATCGCGGTGATGACCGGCTTTGGCGAGCAGTTGCGCGAACGCATCCTGGGCTTCAACGCGCACCTGCGGGTGGAGGCCGTCGGCCAGCCGCTCCCCCGATGGCGCGAGGTGGCCGCGACGATCTCGTCCAACGCCTCGGTCCGGGCCGTGGCACCCTACGTGCACACGCAGGTGCTCATGGAGACCCAGCCGGAGTCGGGCAACCCGCGTCCGTTCGCCCCGGTGTTGCGCGGGGTGGATCCGCTGCTGGAGCCCCGGGTGTCCGAGGTGCCGCGCGGGATGATCTCGGGCCGCTTCGACGTCGGCCCCAACCAGGTGCTGGTCGGCGTGTCGCTCGCCGAGGCCCTCGGCCTCAAGGTGGGGGACTCGCTGGCCGTGTACTCGCTGCCGGCCCTCAAGCGGATGCACGAGGCCTGGGAGGCCGGCCGCAAGGAGGTGGATCCCCCGCAGAAATTCCATGTCGCCGGCGTGTTCGATGCCGGCCTCTACCAGCTTGAGATGTCCTCGATGATCACCGGCCTGGGCGACGCGCAGGACCTGCACGGCATCGAGGACGACGTGACCGGCATGTCCGTGATGCTGCACAGCCCCGACATGCCCACCACCAGCCGGGTCCAGTCGGAGATCGCCTCGGCGCTGGGTGGCGAGTTTCAGGTGGTGTCCTGGATGCAGGACAACCGGCAACTGCTCGGGGCGCTGGTGGTCGAGAAGAACATGATGTTCTACCTGCTGTTCTTCATCGTGATCGTGGCGGCCTTCGGGATCATGAGCGCCCTGATCACCTTCGTGGTCCAGAAGACGCGCGAGATCGGCATGCTCAAGGCTCTTGGCGCCACGCCGGCGCAGGTGGCGCTGGTGTTCCTGTCGCAGAGCCTGGTGGTCGGGGTGGTGGGGGTGATCAGCGGCTTCGGCCTCGGGTGGACCGGGGTGCGGTTCCGCAACGCCTTCCTGCACTTCATGAACCGGACCTTCGACCTCGACCTGTTCCCGCCCGAACTCTACCAGTTCCGGGAGCTTCCCGCCCGCATCGTGACCTCCGACGTGGTGATCATCTGCGGCGGCTCGCTGGTGATCTGCCTCCTGGCCGGGGTCATCCCCGCGCTGCGGGCCGCCTGGCTCCAACCCGTGCAAGCCCTCCGCCATGAATGAGCGTCCCGGCAACGGTTCCCTGATCCGGGTCGAGTCCGTGCACAAGGGCTACTCGTTGGGCCGCCGCCGGCTGGAGGTGCTCCGGGGCGTGGACCTGACGGTCGATGCCGGGGAGTTCGTGGCCCTCCGTGGGGCGTCCGGTGCCGGCAAGAGCACGCTGCTGCACCTCATCGGGGGCCTGGACCAGCCAGACCGGGGTTCCGTCGAGGTCTGCGGCGTCCCGTTGCCGTCGCTCGGGCCGTCGGAGCTGGCGCGGTTCCGCAACCGGGACGTGGGGCTGATCTTCCAGGCCTTCCACCTGATGCCCGAGTTCGATGCGCTGGAGAATGTGGCGCTGCCCGGTCGCATGGCCCGCCGTCCCGTGGGCGAAGTGATGACCGAGGCCGAGGCGCTGCTCCGTCGGGTCGGCCTGGGAGATCGTCTGGATCATCGCCCGGGTGAGCTTTCGGGCGGCGAGCAGCAGCGGGTGGCCATCGCCCGGGCATTGGTCAACCGGCCGAGCCTCATCCTTGCCGACGAGCCGACGGGCAACCTGGACTCCCGGACGGGTGAGGAGATCGTGCGGTTGCTCCTGGAGATCCGCGCCGAACGCGGAGTGACGCTGGTGGTGGCGACCCACGACGCCCGCCTGGCCGATCGGGCGGACCGGGTGGTGAACCTGGTGGACGGCCTGATGGCAGGATCCTGAGCCGGTCCAGACGGCAGGTCCCACGGCGACCACCG
>JBIKMQ010000526.1:0-2746 GCA_044359215.1 Candidatus Chromulinivoraceae bacterium | reverse complement strand
AATGCGTGGACGTCCTGCAACTGCAGCGCCAGGTCGTTGAGCGACTGGCGCAGTTCCATCTTCTTTTCCCGGGGCTTGATATAGTCCATTTGCGACCATTGGTCGGCCGTTGTGGTGGCGAACTCGAGGGCCTTGACCACGACGGTCCGGGCCACCTTGATCGCATCCAAGGCCTCTTCGACCACGCCACCGGCCGCCTCGATTGCCGCTCGACCTCCAGAGGTCAAGTCGCCGCCGGCCGCCAAACCGGCCACCAGCGACTGCGGCAGAGCATCTTTGACCACCTGCGAAAGGTTTTCCGCAGTCGCCTTGGTCTTCTCAGTGAAGACTTCGAACAGGTCGTTGGCCAGATTCACCGACTGGAACGTCTGCTGAGCGATGAGCAAGTCTCGCTCCTTGTCGTAGATTTCCTTGGAGGTCTGCCAGTTGGCCTTGAACAGGTCGACGGCCTTCTGGAAGTCCTCGCGCCCGCCCATGACGTCATCCAGCGAAAGGGCTAACCGCCGTTCCGCAGCCACCGTTCCAGAAATGGCCTGTTGGATGCGGCCGGGGTAAGCTCGGCGACCGCTCCATCCTTGGGGCCGGGGAGTGTATCCTTCGGAAGTGACGGTAATGGTCAAATTGGTCAACTGTGGAAACTGGATGGCGTTGTAGAAGGCCGAGTTGGCCGCCTTGTCCGCCTCCCAGATGCCATAGAAATTGCCCGATGTGTTGGTCTCCCAAGCCTTGGGAACCCCGGGCAGCGGGATGCTGAACTCCCGGCCGTTCTCGCCGGTGGATTCCGGGAAGGTGTATTCGGGCATGTCCACGTACAAGTAGTGGACCAGGTCGGGACCCGAGTAGTCCTGCGGGTAGGTCTTGCCCGGCCCGATGTCATCGGTGTAGGGCGTGCCATACAGCTCGATGAGCTTGGTGGTCAGCGCCCGCTCGTTGTCTTGGATCTTCGCCTTCACCTCCTCGAGCGAATCGCCCTCCGAGCGGATGGCCGCGGACATCGTCCGGGCCTCCTCGAATGCCATGGCGGCGTTCTCGAGGGTGCCCACCGTGCGGTCGTACAACTGCTCGAAGTGTCCCTTGGGACTGGCACCGGTGACCACGTTGGGATTGATGTCCAGCGCCAGGCTGTCGCGCGGCAAGCCCAGCGGTGTGAGGCCCGCCTCGGCATTGTCGAGCACTTGTTGCACCTCGCGGTAGATCAAGGGCAACTGGCCCAACTCGGGCACCGTCGTGCGGTCGATCTTCTGGATGCCCTCATGCGTCGGGTCCGGATCCACCTCGGGCAACATGGAGTTGCCCACCACCCAATTCACGTAGGCGCCCTGACCGACCCGGGTGGCCCAATGGTCCAGGCCCCAATGCCGCTCGGTGGTGACCACGCGGTTGGTGTTCCGGCGGGTCTCGCCGAAGCGGTCCCAACCAACCGAACCTTCCGAGCGATAGGCTTGGCGGAAGACCAACTTCAGGACCTCGAGACCGGTTTGACCCACCGAGCCCGCCGCGGCGGCGAACTTCCGCTCGTCCACATAGTCCACCTGGATGGCCTTGCCGAGAATGGTCACGGCCTCGGAACGGGGTACCCAGTCGAACTTGTTGTTGATGAGCAGGCCATAGTAGCCCTTGAGGCCCGTGAGGTAGTGGCCATAGGCGTCGCCATGCCCCTGCGGGTAGGCCTTGGCGGCATCGGCCGCGTCGATCACACCATCGGTGTTGAGGTCCTTGATGTTGTAGTTCTCGGTGTAGATCACCTCCCCGGAGTTGATGCCGCGGGTGAAGTTCCAATAGAGGCGGTTGTAGGCCGGTGCCGTCTGCACGCCGGGCTGCATGAAGTCGTCGCGACCGCGCAGCAGGGCCAACTCTTCCTCCAGCAGCGACGCCATCTGGCCGGCGAAACTGAACTTGGCGGTGGCCACACTGCCGTCGGAGGCGCCTCCGGTGCCGGTGGCGATCGTGGGATTGTCCGCATCGGCGGCAGCCTCGTCGCCCAAGAGCGTGTACAGGTCGTTGAGGTAGCCGGCCACCAGGAGCAGGGCGTCGTTGGCCGGGCCGTAGTTGATCCCGGCGTCGATGCTCAGGTCGCGTCCGCGCCGGAGCACCGTCTCATAGATCTCCACCAACCCGGAATTGTTGATGTTCTTGAGGTTGAGGGCGATGGCGCCCTCCCATCGGCGACCCGCCTGGCTGATGACACTGACGTCGGTGTTGACCGCGTTGTTGTAGAGATCCTTGACCCGCTGCTGGAAGGGGTTGATGCCGGCCAAGACCCGCTTGATCCAGCCTTCGGCCAGTTGTGGCTCGGTCCAGCGCGACCATTGCCCGATGACCGGGTCGGCCGTGTTGACCGACCGGTACCGCATCGTCAGGTAGTTGTCGGCCAGCACCTGCACGCCCGCCCCGCCCAGGGTGTACCTCGGAAGGCCGGCACCGGACTGCAGGGACTTCCATTGGGTCATCCCGGCGTCCATCGGCGGCGGGGCGCCATCGACCGGGGCGCCGATGCGCCACTCGTACTCGAACTCGTCGAAGCGACCGGCGAGGTCGGGCGTATGCTGCAAGGTCAGCAGTTCATTGAGCGGATTGGCCGATGGCACCACCTTGAGTTCGCCGGGCCACAGGCCCCCGGCAACGCGCAGCACATGCACCGACACCGGCTCGCCGGGCGGCGTGAAGGCGGACCCGTTGCCGACAATGACGGAGACCATGCCGTATCCGGGGCCGGAGGCGCTCAAGGCGTAGGAATCGACGGCTG
>JBIKMQ010000524.1:0-2748 GCA_044359215.1 Candidatus Chromulinivoraceae bacterium | reverse complement strand
CGGCCTCGATTCCCGCCTCGTGCCCGACCTGGCACTGACCGACGCCGCCGGCCATGAGGTCGCGCGGGTCCGCCGCCGGGAATGGTTCGATTTCCGGCTGCCCTCGGCCGGCACCTACCTGTTGCGCCTCAACGACTCCCTCTACCGTGGCGGCGATACCCATGGCTTCCGCCTCCGCCTCACGGCCCGTCCCCGTGTGGCCTTCGCGGTGCCGATGGTGTTGCAGGCGGGCCGTCCTCAGCGCGTCACCCTCTACGGTCGACGCCTGCCCGGAGGCGTGCCGTCCCCGGTGCTCGGACCCGACGGCGAGTCGTGGGAACAGCGTGAGGTGGAGGTCCTGGCCCCGGCCACCCCCGACGATCCCCAGGCCACCGTGGCGGTCTTGCCGGCACCGGCCTCGACGCCCCTGGCCTCGGGGGTGTGGTTGTGGCGCGGTTCCGGGGCCGCCGGCCCGGCTCCGGCGATCGCCCCGCTCGAGCCCGTGCCGTGGGCCTTGACGGCGTTGCCGGTGGTCACGGCGGCCCCGACGGGGTTGGTCCAGGTGACCCCGCCCTGCGAGGTCTCCGGGCTGTTTCCGGAGCGGGGGCAGGCCGGCGGCGTGGTCTTCGACGCCAAGACTGGCGAGGTGTTCCAGGTCGAGCTGACCTCCGAGCGCTGGGGCTTCCCGGTCGACCCGATGGCGGTGGTCCAGCGCGCCAAGCCCGGTGCCTCCCCGGCCGAGGCCGTGTCCTGGGTCGACGTGCTGGAACTGGGCGACACCGAGCAGAACCTGGGCGACCGGGAGTTCCGCACCGCGCACCGCGATGCCGCAGCCCGCTGGAAGGTGGAGGAGGGCGGTCGCCACCGCATCGTCGTCCGCGACGGGTTCCGGCGGGGCGACGGCCAGGCCCGGTTCCCGTACCGGTTGAGCCTGCGCCGCGAGAGTCCGGACTTCCAACTGGCCGTTTTCCCCATGCCGCCGCCCCGGGCGGGCGAGGATCGCAGCATCGCGGTGGTGTCGCCGTCGATCCGCCGGGACCAGACGCTGGCGTTCCGCGTCGTCGCCTTCCGGCAGGACGGATTCGATGGCGACATCCGGCTGGGGGCCATCGACCTGCCGTCCGGGGTGGGCGCGTCGGCCCCCCGCATCGCCGCCGGCCAAAACACCGGCGTCCTGCTGCTGAGCGCCGGTGCCGGGGCCACGGGTTCGGCCCCCTGGCGGCTGGTCGGCACGGCCACCCTCGGTGCCGGCACGCTGGTCCGCACGGCCTCGGTCGCCTCGGTGGTCTGGCCGGTCGCCGACTTCAACAACGAGAATCCGGTCGTCCGCCGCACCCGCGGCACCTCGCTGGCGGTGGTGACCGCCGAGTCGGCCCCGGTGACCCTGCGGGTCGGGACCGCCACGCCCTCGGCCGACGGGGCCACCTGGAAGCTGCCGCTGCACCTGGAGCGGCGCGGTGAGTTCCAGGGCGCCTTCAACGTCAAGGCCGGCGGCCATGCGGCGCTGGACAAGGCCAAGGAGATCCCGATCCCCGAGAAGGCCACCAACCTCGTGGCCGAACTGGCCCTGGGCGAGGCCCGTCTCCCCAATGGAACGCACACCTTGTGGCTGCAGGGCAGCCTCGCCGGCAAGTACCGGCAGGCTCCGGAGGCCGTCGCCGTCGCGGAGGCCGAGCTGAAGGCCGCCGAGCAGGCCCTGGCGTCGGCCAAACCGGAGGGCAAGCCCGCCGCCGAAGCCCGCAAGAAGGAGGCCGAGGCCCGCAAGAAGGCCGCCGACGAGAAGGCCAAGCCCCGCGATGTGACCGTCGCCGTTTGGTCCGAACCCTTCACGGTGACGGTCGGGGCCGTTCCGGCCGCCGCCGGCAAGGAGTCCAAGCCATGACGTGTCGACCGAGAGCCTCCCGGCAACCCTTCCATCGAGGCCGGTGTCCGGTCGCAATTGAGGCCGTCGCATCTAAGGCCGGCGGATTTGGGGCCGTCGGCATGGTCCGTGTCCTCGCCGGTGTGGCCGCCGCGATCGCGCTGGCGATGCCGCCGCTCGTCGCGGCCGTCACGCCGCTGACCATCGATCGGCCGGCCGCCGGGGCATCGACGCCGGTCGGGTTCCAGAAGGACATCCTTCCGATGTTCCAGGCCAACTGCCTGCCCTGCCACAACCAGACCCGGGCTAAGGCGGGCCTGAACCTGGAGACCCCGGCGGCCCTGCTCCGCGGCGGCGACACCGGCCCGGGCGCGGTTCCCGGCAAGCCGGCCGAAAGCCTGGTGCTCAAGTCGGCCGCGCATCAGGTGGAGGATCTGGTCATGCCGCCGGCCGGCAACAAGTCGAACGCCCGCGACCTGACCCCGCAGGAACTCGGCCTGCTCTGGCGCTGGATCGAACAGGGGGCCAAGGCCGACCAGGCGGTCGTGGTGGAGCCGTCGTGGAAGCCCATCCCGCAGGAGTGGAATTCCAGCTTCGCCGTGGCCCTCGATTCCGGGGGCGCCACGGTGGCCGTGGCCCGGGCCAACCGGGTCAGCGTGCTCGACGTGGCCACCGGCCGGACGCTGGGACGGCTCGAGGATCCCTCGCTCGAGGGCGCCACCCAGCGCGACGTGGTGGGGGCCCTGGCGTTCAGCCCCGACGACCAGTGGTTGGCCACCGCCGGGTTCCGCGAGGTGCGCCTGTGGCAGCGCCGGCCCGTGACCGTCGAGCCGGTGCTGGCCGTGCCTTCGTCTGCGGCCTGGGTGGCCGCGGACTTCTCACCCGACGGCAAGGTGCTGGCCTCCATC
>JBIKMQ010000523.1:0-2751 GCA_044359215.1 Candidatus Chromulinivoraceae bacterium | reverse complement strand
CATCGGGAGGCGGCCGGTGCTGCTGGTCAGCAATTTCGGCTCCATCATCGCCTACGGCCTGTTCGGTCTGTCCGCCCGGTACATCGGCGACACCGGGTTCTGGATCCTCGTGGGTTCGCGGGTGTTCGCCGGCATCTGCGGGGCCAACCTGTCCGTCGCCTCGGCCTTCATCGCCGATGTGACCACCCCGGAGAAACGGTCCAAGGGCATGGGCCTCATCGGGATGGCCTTCGGCCTGGGCTTCATCCTCGGGCCGGTCCTCGGATCTCAGGCCTTCAAGCATTTCGGCCTCGCCGGTCCTGGAGCAGTGGCCGCAGCGATCTGCGCCCTCAATTTCGTCCTGGGATGCGTGATCCTTCCCGAGACGAGGAAGACCGATGCGCCGCCGGCCACCCGACGCCCGCGCCTCGAGCAGATCCGCCATGTGCTGGCCATGAAGGAGGTGGGCTTCCTCATCGGCATCTACTTCCTGGCCACCTTCGCCTTCACGGCCTTCGAGTCCACGCTGCCCCTCCTGCTGGATGCCAAGCTCCGGTACGACGAGGAGCATGTCGGCTACGTGTTCGCCTTCTGCGGCATCATGGCGGCGCTCGTGCAGGGCGGCGCGATCGGGCGCCTGGTCAAGTCCTTCGGCGAGCGGCGCCTCATCGGGGCCAGCCTGCTGGTGGTGGCCGTGAGCCTGCTGCTCATGCCGCTGGCCGCATCGCTGGGCACGCTGCTGGCCGCGCTGGCCGTGTTCTCCATCGGGTCGGGCATCCACCGCGCCCCGACGATGGGGCTGATCTCCCAGCTCAGCCCGGCCGACGAGCAGGGCACCACCCTCGGCATCGCCCAGAGCGCCGGCACGCTGGCGCGGGTCCTTGGGCCCACCGTGGCGACGACCCTCTACGACCTTTGGCTGCCGGCCCCGTACTACGCCTGCGCCGTCATCGCCCTCCTGGCCGGATGGCTCGCGATCCTGCGCCTGACCCGTGCCACACCGAAAGCTCCCGCCGCATGAAGACCCGCCTCCTGTTGCTCGTGTCCCTCCTGGCCGCCACCTCCCTGGCGGCCGCCGACAAGAACTGGCCCGAGTTCCGCGGCCCTCGAGGCGACGGCGTGAGCACCGCCACGCGGTTGCCGCTCGAGTGGTCCGAGCAGCGGAACGTCGCGTGGAAGACCGCGATCCACGACAAGGGGTGGTCTTCGCCGGTCATCTGGGGCGACCAGGTCTGGGTGACCACCGCCACCGAGGATGGCCGCCGCCTCCACGCCGTGTGCCTCGAACGGGATTCCGGCAAGGTGATCCACGACCTGCTGGTCTTCGAGGCCGAGCAACCCGATCTCTGGAAGCGCTACAACAGCTACGCCTCCCCCACCCCGGTGATCGAGAAGGGGCGCATCTACGTGACCTTCGGCGAGGCGGGCACGGCCTGCCTCGACACCCGCAGCGGCAAGAAGCTTTGGGAACGGCGTGACCTGAAGTGCAACCATTTCCGTGGGGCCGGTTCCTCGCCCATCCTGCACCAGGGCACGCTCTACCTGAACTTCGACGGGGCCGATCGCCAGTTCGTCGTGGCCCTCGATGCCAAGACCGGAGCCACCCGCTGGCAGAAGGACCGCTCCATCGATCACAAGGACCTCGGGCCCAACGGCAAGCCGGAGGCCGACGGAGACCTCCGCAAGGCCTTCGCCACCTGCGCGGTCACGACGGTCGGCGGGGTGCCGCACCTGGTCACGCAAGGCGCCAAGGCCGTGTACGGTCTTGATGCCCGCGACGGCCGCGAACTGTGGCGTGTCGAGGAGCGCACCAGCCACTCCGCGGGCACCCGACCGGTGCTCGGGCATGGCCTGGTCTTCGTGCCCAGCGGCTGGTCCCAGGGGCAGACGCTGGCGATCCGGCCCTCCGGCGGTGGCTCGGTTCTTGATGCCAACGCGGACACGGGACCGGCCCAGGGCGTTCAGGTGGCCTGGAAGTCCAAGCGGGGCACGCCGAAGAAGCCGTCGCTGACGCTCGTGGGCGACCTGCTCTTCGGCATCGAGGACGGCGGGGTGGCCAACTGCTGGGAAGCCACCACCGGCAAGCTGGTGTGGAGCGAGCGCCTCGGGGGCAACTACTCGGCCTCGCCGTTGGCCACCCGCGACCGCCTGTACTGCTTCAGCGAGAGCGGGGCCACGGTGGTCATCGCCGCCGACCGGACGTTCCGACGCCTCGCGGACAACACCCTCGAGTCGGGTTGCATGGCCTCGCCGGCCGCCGCCGGGGAGGCGATCTGGGTGCGGACCAAGACCCATCTCTACCGCCTCGAGGAGCGTCGCTGAGCGCCGCGGGCTTTTGACATCCGGCGGATCCTCCCGTCTCTTGTACCCGGCATGTCCTTCGAAGGCAAAAAACTCGGCATCCTGATCTCCGCGCCGCCCGAGGCGCCGGCCTTCCTACATGGGGTGAGGTTCGCGGCAACGGCGCTGGAGGCCGGATGCTCGGTGTATCTCTACTGCATCGACCTCGCGGTCGCCGGGGTCGGTCACCCGGAGCTTCAGGCCCTGCGGACCCGTGGCCTGAACTTCTACGCCTGCGCCTACGGAGCCCACCATCATGGCGTCCCCGTGGACGACCGCGCCACCTTCGCCGGCCTCACGGTGGTGAGCGACCTCATCGCCAGCACCGACCGGTTCGTCAGCTTCAACGCCGCATGAAACCCCGGTTGCTCATCGTCGTGGAGTCCGACCCCCGCACCAGCGGCCGGCCGGCGGAGGCGATCCGCGTGGCGG
>JBIKMQ010000522.1:0-2752 GCA_044359215.1 Candidatus Chromulinivoraceae bacterium | reverse complement strand
GGCCGGTGTCCGGGCCAGGTTGAAGAGCTGCTGGTCCATGCAGTCGAGCAGCCAGCCTGCGGCGGCGACGATGAGGACGAACCACTGGTAGCGGTTCAGAAGCCGCCACCAGGCGACCGAGTTCGTTTCGTGGCTCATGAGGAATCGCCCCCGATCATGCCCCCGCCACCCCCGGAGCCAAGACGAGAAACCGCGCCGATGACGGAAAACCTGCGAAATCGGCCGGCGGGACCGGAGCTTGCACGCCTACCGGAACCGTGAGGCCGCCTTGGCGAGTTCCCGCAGTCGCAAGGCCGCGGGGACGCCTTGCTTGGCAGGGTGGCGGACCGCGTGGCGGATGAGCCACTTGCGGTCCTCGCTGGCGCCGGACACCCAGCGCTCGCAAAGGCCGAAGGCCAGTTCCGGATGGTCCTTGGCAATGTCTCCAAGATGGTTGGCGACGCTTCGCCGGACGTACTCCTCGGGATCATCCCGCAGTGCCTCGAGGATCGGGATCACCGGCCGCGGATCCTCGACGAAGGCGGGAATGCGCATCGCCCAAGGGAGCCTGGGTCGGCAGCCCTCGCTGCACAGCCGGCGCACGTGCGGATCCGGGTCCTGCGTCCACGCCAGCAGACGGGCCAGGGTCCGTTCCGGCCACCGGATGAGGAACGGGCGCATCGAGAACTCGGCGCTGAAGCGGCGGGTCAGCTCATGCTGGGCGGTCATCGAGGTCTCGAAGGGATCGCGCCCGCCGTTTTCGGCCGGGTCGAGTCCGTACAAGGCGACGAAAGACACATGGGGCAGGTAGAAGAACACTCCCAGCCCGAACCCCTCGGTGCACGTCAGCGGCGGGGTGAGCGAGCGGGTGAGGACGGCGATGGCGTCATCATAGGCCGGCGGCAAATGCCGGCGAAGGACTCGCGCCAGGTGGTCGCCGCGCTGGAGGATCGACAGCGGGGCCAGGCCCTCGTGGGCGTCGCGTTGGAACCCCTCGGCATCGAAGGCCGGATGGACCCGCGCCAGGTTGTGGGCGAGGCAATCGATGGCCTCGCGGTCGAGGAGTCGGGCGAGCGAACTGCCCTTCACGATGGACCGGGGCGCCTCGGGCAGGCGCAGGCCGTCCGTGTCGTCAGGTGCCGCGTTCGAGGTCCGCATCGCCGCCACCGTGGCAAGCCGCCTCGTTGCGGGCAATCCCACGACCGGGTAACCACACGCCGGGCTCGGGCGGCTCTACCCTGCGGCGAGGACCTCGCGGACCACGTTGCCGTAGACGTCGGTCAACCGGAAATCGCGGCCGGCGTGACGGAAGGTGAGGCGTTCGTGGTCGAAGCCGAGCAGGTGCAGCATCGTCGCGTGCAAGTCGTGGACCGACACGGGATTCTCGATGGCCCGGAAACCGAAGTCGTCGGTCGCCCCGTGGATGGTTCCGCCCTTGATGCCGCCGCCCGCCATCCAGAGGGAGAACCCCCAATGGTTGTGGTCGCGGCCCTGCGCGGCTCCGGATCCGTTCTGCCCCATCTCCACCGACGGTGTCCTCCCGAACTCCCCGGTGCACAAGATGAGCGTGCTCTCCAGCATGCCGCGCTGCTTCAAGTCCGAGATCAAGGCCCCGAGCCCCTGATCGCATTCATGGGCGACCTTGCGGTGTTCCTCGCGGATGTTCGAGTGGCTGTCCCAGGGCTGCATGTTGCCATGCCATGTCTGCACGAAACGGACCCCGCGCTCCACGAGCCGGCGTGCGATGAGCAACTGCCGGTTCTGCGGCCCCTCGCCGTAGGCCTTCCGGATGTGCGCCGGCTCCTGGTCCACGTCTAAGGCGTCGGTCGCCTCCATCTGCATGCGATAGGCCAATTCGAAGGAGCGGATGCGTGATTCCAAGGCCGCTTCGCCCGGTCGGGAGGCCAGGTGATCGGCGTTGAGTTCCCGCAGGAGATCGAACTGACGCCGCTGCTGCTCGGGTCCCAGGCGGGCGTTGCGGATGTGGTCGATGAGCTTCCTGGGATCGGCCTGCGAGGTGTCGACGTGCGTTCCCTGGTAGGAACCCGGCAGGAAGGCCGAACGCCAATTGGCCGCGCCGCCCACCGGCATGCCGCCCGGGCACAAGGCCACGAAGGCCGGGAGATTCTGGTTCTCGGAGCCCATCCCCCAGGTCAGCCACGACCCGAAACTCGGACGCACCAGCCTCTGGTCGCCGGTGTTCATGAGCATCAACGACAGCTCATGGCTGGGCAGTTCCACATGCATCGAGCGGATCACCGCCAGGTCGTCCGCGCACCGGGACAGGTGGGGAAAGAGATCGCTGATGGGGATGCCGCTCTGTCCGTGTTGGCGGAAGGTGAAGGGCGAGGGCAGGGCCACGCCGGTCTTCCGCTCCGTCTGGAGGTTGGCATAGGGCAGCATCTGGCCCGCCCGCCGCGTCAGCTCGGGCTTGGGATCGAAGGTGTCCACCTGCGACATCCCGCCATTCAGGAACACATGGATCACCCGCCGGGCCGTGGGCGCGAAATGCGGCATGAGGGGCATTTCGGCCGCGCGGGCGGGCTGGCAGACCAGGTCCGCCAGGGCCAGGGATCCGAAGCCCATGCCGCAGCGCTTCAGGAAGTGGCGCCTGGAATGGGGAAGGGGAAGGCTCATGCGGTTCCGGGTTCAGTCCACGAACGAAAACTCATTGGAGGCGAGCAGCGAATGGGCCGCCTGCTGCCAGGCCGCGGCCCTGGACGCCTCGTCGGCGGCCCGCACGAAGCGCACGATGCGATCCAGCTCCGGGGGG
>JBIKMQ010000521.1:0-2754 GCA_044359215.1 Candidatus Chromulinivoraceae bacterium | reverse complement strand
CCAGTGGTCCACCACGGCGTTCTCGACCGACTACATGGAGAAGTCCTTCGCCGGTTTCCCGCGCAGCTATCCCGACGGCATGGGCGAGGACGATGCCGACGCCCTGGCCTATTCGCCGGCCGGCTTCCTCTGGGACAACGCCCTCCGGCACGGCAAGACCCTGCGCAACTACGGCGAGTTCGCCGAGCCCACCGTCCGTTGGCGGGACCCGAAGAAGAAGGGATCGATCCCGTTCCTCCCGTGCTACCGGACCTGGAAGGGGGAGTCCGACGAGGTGATCTTCTCCAGCCGGGCCATGGTGCCCTCGCTGGTCCCGCACACCCCGACCCACTACGTGGGCTGGGAGATGTCCGTGCCCGACCAGTTCCGGGCCGACGTCTTCATCCGCGAACTCAAGGACTTCGAGGCCCGGGGCGAGTTCCCCCACCTGACCCTGATCTGCCTGCCCAACGACCACACCAGCGGCACCTCGCCGGGCCAGCCCACCCCGGCCGCGTGCGTCGCCGACAACGACCTGGCCTTCGGGCGCATCGTCGAGGCGGTCAGCCGCAGTCGATTCTGGAAGGAGACGCTCATCCTCGCCATCGAGGACGATCCGCAGGCCGGTTGGGACCATGTCAGCGGCTACCGCACCACGGCCTTCTGCATCAGCCCCTACACCCGGCGCGGTGCGGTGGTCTCGACCCGGTACAACACCACCAGCCTCATCCGCACCCTCGAGCAGGTGCTGGGCATGAAGCCGATGAACCAGTTCGACGCCAGCGCGACGCCGATGTCCGACTGCTTTCAGGACACCCCGGACTTCTCGCCCTACACGGCCGTGCCGAACAACGTGCCGCTCGACCAGATGAACCCGCCGGTCAAGGCCTTGAAGGACCCGGTCCTGAGGCGTGACGCGGAGGTCTCGGCCCGCCTGAACTTCCGCCAGGTCGACCGCGCGCCGGAGGACGTGCTCAACCGCATCCTCTGGAATGCGGTCGCCGGCACGGACCGGCCCTACCCGGAGTGGGCCGTGACCCCCGATGCGGATGACGACGACGATTGACCCCATCCTGGAGACCGATGAGCGACGAGGTGTTTCGACCCCCGGGGGATTGCCCGGTTTGCGGCGAGTTCGTGCCCCGCAGGGCGGTGGCCTGCCCGGGCTGCGGCGCCTCGCGCGATTCCGGCTGGAACGAGGAGGCGGCCGTCTCGGGCCTCGACCTGCCCGGGGAGGACGACGACTTCGACTACGACGACTTCGTGGCCCGGGAGTTCGGGCAGGGACGCCCGAAACGACCCGACCGGCGCCGCCTGTGGACCATCGTGGGCGTGCTGCTCATCCTGGCCATGGCCGCCTCGCTCCTGGCGGTGTTCCGATGGCATTGAGGGATCGATTCCCGACCCCGGGATGCGCGCCGCTCCGGCCATCGGCGGTCATCGCCGGGCAAGAACGGGTCAGGATCCGGCCATGGGAGGCGGGGCGGGCCGCGGGCCGGACGTCAGCATGGGTGAAGCCATGAAAACCAGTCATCCGTCGTCCGCTCCATCCGGCGCGCCCTGGAGCACGGTCTTGGGTTTCCTGCTGTCCGTGGCGGTCCGGGGTGATTTCCAGGGCTCGACCCACCTCGTGGAGTTGGAGACCGACGCCATCAAATACTCCAAGGAGACCACGACCGGTCCGGTCGCCGAGCTGATCCGGAAGATCGAGTCCGGGAAGGCGACGCTCGAATGGGATGCCAAGCTGGGTTGGTTGCCCTCATTCCAGAAGGCGTTGGGCGTGCCCGCTGCCTCGCAGACGTTGGTGTTCTCCAAGACCTCGCTGCAGCGCGAGCACATCCACCCGGGCAATCCGCGGGCCATCTTCTTCAACGACGACGTCTACCTCGGCTACATCCCCGGAGCCCCGGTGGTGGAGGTCTCCGAGGTGGACCCGCGCCTGGGCGGGGTCTTCTACGTCGTGGAGCAGAAGCCCACCGACAAGCCGGTCATCAAGCGCATCGACAACTGCCTCGAGTGCCACGCCTCATCCCGCACGATGGGCGTGCCGGGTCACCTCTTCCGCTCGGTGCAGACCGATCGCCAGGGCATCGTGGACCTGGCCACCGGCATCGAGCCGGTCGACCACCGGACGCCCTTCGCGGACCGCTGGGGCGGCTGGTACGTGACCGGGACGCACGGCCCGGTGCCGCACCGGGGCAACCGGATGGGCGACGATTTCGCCAAGGCCAAATCCAATCCGTCGATCGGGGGCAACAAGACCCGCCTCGATGACTACTTCGATCCCACCAGGTACCCGGCCCGCGGCAGCGACATCGTGGCCCTGATGGTGCTGGGGCACCAGGTGCACCTGCACAACTTCATCGCCCGGGTCCACTACATGGCCGCCCAGCACCTCGCGGCCTACGGGCATGTCGACTACCTCAAGTCGCCGGTCGAGGGCCTCGTCCAGCACCTGCTCTTCGCCGGAGAGGTCCCCCTCGCGCACCCGGTGCAGGGAGATCCCGAGTTCGTCCGCGGGTTCGAGGCGGCCGGTCCGCGCGACCGGAAGGGCCGTTCCCTGCGGCAGCTGGACCTGCAGAGGCACCTCTTCCGGCACCCCTGCAGTTTTCTCATCCACTCCGAGGCCTTCCGGCGGCTGCCCGCGCCGCTGAAGCAGAAGATCTACCGCCGCATGGCCGAGGTGCTCAGCGGGGCCGACCTCTCGGAACCCTTCCGGAGGTTGTCGTCCGCCGATCGGGAGGCCGTCCGCGACATCCTCACCGAGACCCTTGA
>JBIKMQ010000520.1:0-2755 GCA_044359215.1 Candidatus Chromulinivoraceae bacterium | reverse complement strand
CGTCGGTCGCCCCGTACACGGTGCCCGCCTTCACCCCGCCGCCCGCCAGCCACATCGTGAACCCGTGGTTGTTGTGGTCGCGGCCGTTGATCTTGCCGGAGTTGGCCCCCGGGGTGGGCAGCTCCACCGTCGGGGTGCGGCCGAACTCGCCGCCCCAGATCACCAGGGTGTCGTCGAGCATGCCCCGTTGCTTCAGGTCGGTGAGCAGCCCGGCGATGGCCTGGTCGCTTTCGCGGGCCAGCTTGCGGTGGTTGACCTCGAGGTCGTCGTGGTTGTCCCAGGGCTGTCCCGCGCCATGCCAGACCTGCACGAAGCGGACCCCCCGCTCGACCAGGCGCCGGGCGATGAGCAGCTGGCGCGACTGGGTTCCCTCGCCGTAGAGCTTCCGCACCGACTCGGGCTCGCGCTGGATGTCGAAGGCGTCGGCGGCATCCATCTGCATGCGGTAGGCCAGCTCGAAGCTCTGGATCCGGGCCTCGAGCTGGGGGTCGGCCGTCCGCACCCTGCGGTGCTCCTCATTCAGGCGGCGCAGCAGGGCCAGTTGCCGCTGCTGCGAATCCGGCGGGGTCCGGGGGTTCTGGATGTTCTCGATGAGCTTCTCGATCTGCGTGTGCTGGGTGTTGATGTAGGTGCCCTGGTACACGCCCGGCAGGAAGCCGCTCTGCCAGTTCTGGGATTCCTGGATCGGGTAGCCGCCGGGGCACATCACCACGAAGCCCGGCATGTTTTGGTTGTCGCTGCCCAGCCCGTAGGTCACCCACGACCCGAAGCTCGGCCGCACCAAGCGCGCCTCGCCGCAGTTCATGAGCAGCAGCGACGGTTCGTGGTTCGGCACGTCGGCCTTCATCGAGCGGATCACGCACAGGTCGTCGACGCAGGCGGCCGTCTTCTCGAAGAGCTCGCTGACCTCGATGCCGCTTTGTCCGTGCCTGCGGAACCGGAAGGGCGACCGCCACGCCGCGCCCGTCTTGCGCTCGGTCTTGTGGTGGATGGGGATCTCCTTGCCATGCCACCGGTCGAGCGAGGGCTTGGGATCGAAGGTGTCCACGTGGGACGGCCCGCCGTTGGCGAAGATGTGGATGACGCGCTTGGCCCGGCCGGCAAACTGGGGCGCCCTGGGGGTCAGCGGGTTGAGCGAGACCGACCCGGCGCGGGCTTCCGGGCTCAGCAGGCCGATCGAGCCCATCAGCGACGTGAGGGCCACCGAGCCCATGCCCATCCCGCAGGTGCGGAGGAACTCGCGTCGGGGCAGGGGGGCTGGATCGGAGGGACGGGTGGGTTGGATCATGTCGGCGCCACGGTCTGACGACCAAGCTACGACGATTGTTCGGAGCCGCCACCACGAAAACCGGCAGGGCCCCGGGCCACCCAGGGTTCCTCTTGAGGGCGACCCCGGGGGGGAACGGCCCTTGCCAAAGGCCACCTCGTCCGCGACAACCTGCATGCGCCTGTGTCCCGATCCGCCTCCTCCCATCCCGGCCCGGTGGTCCCGCTGGATTCACCCAGCCGCCGCCGACTTCCGCCCCTGCTGCGGCGTGCCTGGTACAGCCTCAACCAGACCTTCCGTCGCCGGATCGCCCACACCGGGGTGACGCCGGACCAGTTCACGGCCCTCAGGACCCTGCTGGAGGGCGATCCGGAGGGGATGACCCAGCGCGGCCTCACCGAGGCCATGTCGAGCGACCCGAACACCGTTGCCTCGCTGCTGGAGCGCATGGAGGAGTCGGGCTGGATCGAGCGTCGCGCGCATGAGCGGGATCGCAGGGCCTACCGCATCGGCCTCCTGCCCGCGGGCCTCGAGAAGTTCCGTGAGGTCCGCGACCTGGCGGTGACCCTGCAGAGCGACGTCCTGGCCGACCTGCCTGAATCCGACCGGGAGCGGTTCCTCGAGCAACTCGAGGTCGTCGCGCAGGCCTGTCGCCGGGCCGCCGAGGCCTCGGCCAAGACGGCACCCCGATGACGCCCATGGATCACCCCTCCGAACCGCGGTCCTCGCCGCAGCCGCCATCGTCGCTTCCGCCCGAGGCGAGGGTTGCGGTTCCCCCGATGTTGGCGCCGGTTCCGCCGCCGCTCGTGCCGCCTCGTGGTTCGGCTTCCCCGGTGGTTCCGGGTCCGGTTCCGCCGGTCCTCCCGGACCCGGTCGGCGCCCTGATCGCAGGGGATTGCCCCGCCGTCCCGGGCACCCCGCCGGTTGCTGCGCGTCGTCCCCGGTGGCGATCGGTGGCCTTCCTGCTGCTGGTGGGGTTCTATCCGTTGTTCGTGGGACTGCTGGGGCATCTGCTCCAGGCCGACCGGCCACAGCGCGGTCCGGCCCTTCCCTCCGATGCGGCCGGACTGGTGCTGGTCTGCGTCGAGAGCGTGGCGGTCTTTGCGCTGTTCTTCGGTTTGGGAGCCTGGGCTGGACGCCCCACCCGCGCCGAATTGTTCTGGCACCCCATGCGCTGGAAGGACTGGCTTTGGGGGGCGCTGTGGTCCATCGGCGTCCGTCTCGGGGCGGTGATCGTGGTCTACGGAGCCCTGCTGCCGTTCTGGGCCGTCGAGGCCCTGCAGGCGAAATCGTCCGAGGGCGGGGCTGCTGTTCCGACCGTCGAGGAACGTCTTCAGGAGTTCCGGCCCAAGCTCGAGTCGATCTTGCCCTTCGATGCGCTGGGCGATCCGGTCTACCTGCTGCTGGCCGTCACCCTGTTGAGTTTTGTGACGGCTGGCCTGCGCGAGGAACTGTGGCGGGCCGGGTTCATGGCGGCCATGCGCGACC
>JBIKMQ010000518.1:0-2762 GCA_044359215.1 Candidatus Chromulinivoraceae bacterium | reverse complement strand
TGGCCACCGATGGCGCCTATTCGCCGGGCTCGACCTTCAAGATCGTCACGGCCCTCGCGGCGCTTGAGAACGGGCTGGATCCCGACCGGGTGCTGCTGGTGGAGCCCAACCCGGCCAAGCCGGGCAAGGGGCTGTTCCATCGCGGGAACATCCGCATCGAGGACACCGCGCCCCCCGGGCCCTACGATTTCCGGCGCGCCTTCATCCGGTCCTCCAACGCCTACTTCATCGAACAGGGCCTGGAGGCCGGCTACGAGCGGCTGCTCTCCACGGCCCACCGCTTCCACTTCGGCGACCAGACCCGCATTCAGCTCCGGCCCAGCGAGGAACGGTCCGGGTGGATGCCTGATCCAGCCGAGGCGCGGGCCGGGCGCTGGCCCCTCGGCCGGCTGGCCAACTTCAGCATCGGCCAGGAGGTGACCGTCACCCCGCTGCAGCTGGCCGTCATGGTCGCCGCCGTCGCCAACGGGGGCACCGTGCACTACCCGCGCCTGGTGGACCGCCTCGAGACCGGCGACCCCCTGAGCGACGAGGCCACCCACGCCGTTCGGGCGGGGCAGGTGCGCAGCCGGCTCGAGGCGCGGCCCGAGCACCTGGCCCGCATCCGGGCCGCCATGCGCGACGACGTGCTCGACCCCGAGGGCACCGGCACCTCCGCCCGCGTCGCCGAGTACGCGGTCTGCGGCAAGACCGGCACCGCCGAGATCAAGGGCAACGGCATCAAGGACAAGGTCACCTGGTTCGCCAGCTTCGCACCGTTCGAGTCGCCGCGGTACGCCGTGGTGGTGATGGTCGAGAGCGGGGCGTCCGGGGGGCGGACCTGCGGGCCGGTGGCCCGGGCCATCCACGAGCACCTGCGCGCACGCGACGCCGGGACCCTCCGCCCGATCGCACGCATCCCATGAACGGCCCCCTCCCCCAGAACCGCCGGAACGAGGGCCACATCCTCTGGCCCCTGTGGCTCTCCGTGCTCGGGCTGATGGTGATCAGCGCGCTGTTCATCTTCAGCACGACCGGCGGCATCGAGACCTCGCGCGGGGTGCCCTGGTACCTGTGGACGGCCACCCGCCAGGTCGTGGCCTTCGGCGTCGGGCTCGCGGTGGTCGCGGGCATGATGCTGGTGGACTACAGCCGGCTGGCCCGCTGGGCCATGGTGGGCTACTGGCTGTCGATCGCCCTGCTGGTGGCGGTGTACCTCGTCGGCACCTCGCGCAACGGGGCCCGTCGCTGGCTCGACCTAGGTCCGGTGCAGTTCCAGCCCAGCGAACTGGCCAAGCTGGCCTTCCTGTTCGCCATGGCCAACTTCCTGGCCCGGCCGGCGTCCGAGCTCCGTTCCAAGGCCGTGTTCCTCCGATCGCTGGCGCTCACCCTGGCGCCCCTGCTGCTGATCCTCAAGCAGCCCGACCTGGGGTCCTCGCTGGTGTTCCTGCCCATCACGCTGGTGATGATGGTGGTGGCCGGCGTGCCGACCCGCTTCATCGGGCGCCTCCTGGCCGGGGCGGTGCTGGTGGCGGGCCTCGTCGTGGCCGACATCCTCTTCGCGCCCGAGGGCTGGCGCCTGATCCGGCTGCAGGACTACCAGCGCGAGCGGTTGCTGGTCTACTTCGACGCCGACTTCGCGCCGGGAACTGCGACGCCGGAACAACGCCAGCGGGCCGCCCAGCGCAAGCGGCAGATGTCCTGGAATGTCGAGCAGGCGCTGATCTCGGTCGGCTCGGGCGGCCTCACCGGCAAGGGCTGGCGCGAGGGCACGCAGCATCGGCTCGGCTACCTGCCCCGCCTCGGGGCCCACAACGACTTCATCTTCTCGGTCATCGCCGAGGAGCGGGGCTTCCTCGGGAGCCTCGCGGTGGTGACCCTGTACGGGATCATCCTCTTCACCGGCATCAAGACCGCCGGGGAATCCCGCGACCGCCTCGGCCGCCTGCTGGCCGTCGGGGTCGTCACCCTCCTCTTCATCCACATCTTCGTGAACATCGGCATGAACATCAAATTGATGCCGGTCACGGGCATCCCGCTGCCCCTGCTCAGTGCAGGCGGAACCTCAGTGCTCTGCTCGCTGATCGCGGTCGGCGTTCTCCAGAACATCCATCTGTACCGCAAAAGGTACTAGCCCACGTATCACACCATCATGAGTCAACAGACATTCAAACGCGGCAAGGGGCCGATGCGCTTCAAGCCGACCCGCGGCATCGGGACCCCGAACCCGAGCCGCTCCGCAACCACCGCCCGCATGGAGGCCATCGGTGAGAAGACCACCGACGAGAGGGTCTTCGACATCCGCCGCCACGAATCGGAGATCCGCCGGGCCGAGAACCGGGCCGCCGGCCTGCCCGAGGACGCCGTCGACGCGCCGGAGGTCAACCTGTCCAAGAACGGCCGCGACCAGACCTACCGTTCCCCCGACCTGTCCCGGCCGGAGGAGGCGCAGGACGAGCCGGCCGAGCAGGCGCCCCGACCGGCCCGCGAACCCAAGGGACTGATCGAGAAGGCGCGGGCCGCGGTCAAGGAGGTGGTCAAGAAGGTCAAGCGCCTGATCCGTCCCGAGGAGAAGATCGTCAAGGAGGTGATCATCAACGCCGAACCGCTCGAGACCCGCGTCGCCGTGCTCGAGGAGAGCAAGCTGGAGGACCTCACCGTCGAGCGCACCGGCGACGAGCGGCTGGTCGGCTCCATCTACAAGGGCAAGGTCAAGAACCTTGAGGACGGGCTCAAGGCGGCCTTCGTCGACATCGGCTTCGAGAAGAACGCCTTCCTGCACT
>JBIKMQ010000519.1:0-2762 GCA_044359215.1 Candidatus Chromulinivoraceae bacterium | reverse complement strand
GCGGTGGACGCGGCTGGCAATGCCGAGTCGGGATCGCTCCGGTCCGACGTCGATTTCAGTTCTGCTGGTGACACCACCTTGCAGGCTGGGTTGGCCATCAGCGACTTCGCCCCCTACGACAAGGTGCGCCTTGACGTGTACCTCGACCCGGCCACCAAGCCCAATGCCAAGGGCGACTTCGGCACGATCTCGGTGCGTCTTCGCCCCGTGGGGTGGGGATGGCCCGGGACCGAGGTGCCGCTCGGCACCCTCACCAAGACCGGATGGACCCGCCTTGAGAAACCGCTGCCGGCCTCGGCCACGGCGAGTGTCGGGGTGAATGTCCACTGGAACAGTGGCCTGACCGGCGCGCAGTCGATCTGGATCGACAACCTGGTGTTCATGAAGGCCTCGGCGCCGCCGCCACCCCCGGCGTTGAGCCTGCGCCGCGCGCAGCCCGGACTGGAGATCCGCACCACCGGCAATGCCGACTACAGCCGCAAGAACATCGGCACCACGGCCGACGCCGCCCCATCCCTGTCCTGGCGCAACGCCGACGGGCCGGTGACCTACTCGATGACCATCAGCGAGACCGTGGAGGCCGGTTCCTCGGGCTACGCCGCGAACATCCTGCTCACCACGGGCCCGGATGCCCCGGTTAGTGCAAGCCCCGACTGGAACCACCCCAGCGGCATCTTCCTCGAGGCGCGGCAGACGGAGACCGGCGAATACTCGGTGGACGTGCGCTACAAGGTGAACGCCGCCAATGGCCACGGGGTGAGGTTCAGCGAGGCCGGTCTGCTCTGGGCCAAGACCAACAGCGGCCTGACCTCTCTGGTGGGCACCTGGGCCCTCACGTTGCAGGCGCGCTCGCTGACCGTCCAGGCCCCCGGTGGGTTGACGGGCACCGCAGAGATCCCCGCCGACCTCTTCGAGGCCTTCGCTCCGGGCAACAACACCTGGGCGCTGTTCGGAGCCCAGCCCTACACCCGCAACGACCGGGTCCTCACGCTGAGCCGGGTGCGCATCGCCGGCGGGAACGACTTCACGGCCGGCGTGGACCAGGACTTTACCACCGCGTCGGCGCTCGATCCCAAGCTGCAGCCGCTGCAGGAGGGCACGGGTGGGGTGGTGCTCCGCCCCCTGGGCACGGCCTGGCGGGTGTCGTGGCCGCTGCCTGATCCGGGGCTCTTCCTCTGGTCCGCCACCTCCATGGCTTCCGACGCCTGGGCGTTCGCCGGGGCGACCCCCATCACGCAGGGCGGGGTGCGCACGGTCTTCCTGACGGAGTCGGCCAACGACAGCGCCCCGGCCCGGTTCTTCCAACTGCGCGACCAGGGACCGAAGATCGAGCCCACAAAGGTCCAGTCCTATGAGGAGGACGGCCTGCCGACGGGCAAGAACCCGCCCTACCTGGGCATCGAGACCAGCACCGAGGCCGGCGTGAGCGACGGATCCCGGAGCCTCAAGGTGGTGCTCGACAATTCCATGACCTGGGAATGGTTGGGGCAATCCTTCGGGGCGCCGGTGTACGAGGCCTGGAAGAAGCACTCCAAGGTGCGTTTCGACGTGCACCGTCCGGTGCAGTCCGCCGGTTGGAACCTCGAGGTGCAAGTCGGCCTGAATGCCGACGGCGCCACCTGGACCCAGGGGCAGGTGATGAACTGGGAGTGGCTCAATGGCGGGGCTTCAGCCACCAAGACCCTCGAGTTCGACTACAGCGCCATGAAGGCCGCTGCCCCGGCGACCGGGGCGTGGTGGCAGTTGAACCTGCTGTTCCGTTCGGCCCAGGGCGGCACGGTGTACGTCGACAACGTGCGCTTCGTGGATTGAGCCGGCGCGCGCGGGTCCGGGGACTTGGCCGATTCGCGGCCGATCTCCGGACGATGACGGACGATGACGGACGATGACGGCGGACGATGACGGACGATGACGGACGATGACGGACCGGTCCCAAGGCGGAAGGCCCGATTCACGACACGGCATGCCGTGCGCCTGACTCCGGGCGCCCGCTCATGCTCCCACGATCTCGCGGACGATGCGTGCCCCGCCGGCGATCCCGGTGAGGCGTTCCAGGCGGCCGCTGACCTCGTGGTTGAGCGCCTCGTGTTCCAGGCCCAGCAGGTGAAGGATCGTGGCGTGGAGGTCCTTCATCTGGACCGGTTGCTCAACGGCCAGAAGGCCCAGGTCGTCGGTGGCCCCGAAGCGGAATCCCGGGCGGACGCCGCCGCCGGCCATCCAGATCGTGAAGCCGGCAGCGTTGTGCTGGCGGCCACGATTACCCTGCATCATGGGCGTGCGCCCGAACTCGCTGGCACACACCACCAGGGTCTCCTCCAGCAGTCCGCGCTGCTTCAGGTCGGCCAGCAACGCCGCGACCGGCTGGTCGGTCCAGCGGGCGCGCGGTTCGTGGTTCTTCACCAGATTGTCGTGGGCGTCCCAACCGTCCTTGTCAGGCATGTCGTACAGTTGCACGAAGCGCACCCCTCGCTCGACCAGGCGGCGGGCCATCAGGCATTTGCGGCCGAAAGCCCGGGTCCGTGCGTCGGCGTGCTCGAGTCCATAGCCGCGGCGCAGACCCGCCGGCTCTCCGGCGATGTCCCCGACCTCGAGGGCGGCCGATTGCATGCGGTAGGCCAACTCGTAGCTGGCGATGCGCGCGTCGAACTCGGCGAAGCCGGGGCGCTGGTCGCGGTGCCGCAGGTTCAGGTCGCGGATGAGGTCGAGCGTGTCGCGCTGGCCGTCGGCGAAGTCCTTGGGCGGCAGCAGGTCCAGCACGGGCA
>JBIKMQ010000024.1:0-10171 GCA_044359215.1 Candidatus Chromulinivoraceae bacterium | reverse complement strand
AAGATCAAGGTCGACACCCGCACCGGCAAGTACATGGAGCGCGCCTGAGCGGATGGAGCGCGCCTGAGCCGAGCGCCCAAGGGCTTGACCGGTCGGGATCGTTCCCGCCGCAGGCTCGGCCGCCCCGGCCCGCGAGCGTATTCAGCGTATTCAGCGTATTCAGCGTCTCCGGAACCGAAGGCCCGTCCCGCGATCGTGGGGCGGGCCTTGCCGTTTCTGCGGGGGCGGCCACGGACCTGCCCCTGCGGCCCGCTCACTCCTCCCAGTCGCAGAGGGCCGAGATGGCGCCGGCGGACCCGTCGCGCAACCAGCCGTCGAGCTGTGCCGGATCCTTGAGCTGCTGGCCGCGGATCCGGGGCACCGCCACGAAGCGGGTGTCGATGCCGTCGAGGGCGCTCAGGTCGCCCCAGAGCTTCTCGAACTGGGTGACGGGGAAGACGTCCTCCTGGCCGTGGCCCCAGCGTTTCTTGACCTCCTTCAGGGTCACGTAGGTGGGCAGTCGGCCAGCCAGCCCGCGGATGGCCGCCGAGATCCGGGCGTCGTCCTGGCCAAGGATGTCGGCGCGGGTCAACCCGAAGGCCTCCAGCAGCCGGTCGAGGTGGATCCACGTGGTCATCGAGTTGTAGAAGCGCAGGCGGAACTCGTCCTCCTCGCGCGGCATCGCCAGGCCCTCGACGAGCCGCGGCCGGCCATTCACCCGCGCCAGCCCGCCTCCGCGGTCCTCGAGCCGTCGGCCGATGACCTCGAAGGTCAGGCAGGCCCCGCTGAGCAGGTGCTGGCCGAGCAGGCCGGGATCCACCGAGGCGCCGAGCGTGTCGATGTTGTGCAGGAGCAGGTACTTGAGCTGGGGACGCTCGCCCAGCAGCCCGGCCAGCACGCCATTGCGGAAGAGGTTCGGCACCTCGAAGAAATGGCCCACCGGGTGCAGGCACTGCAGCGGCAGGTTGTCGGTGTAGTCGGAGGCCTCGCCGGCCGAGCGGGCCCAGCCGATCAGCGCCGATCGCAGGCTCTCGCGCACCTTCTGCTGCTGCACGTCGAGCACCTGCTGCGGCATCTCCTCCCAGGCGAAGCGCAGGTCGCGCTCGGTGGGGATGAGCCTCAGCCCGACGCTGCGGCCGGGGGACAGCAGCAGCGGACCGGGATACCCGTAGCCCCCGGCTTCCCGCAGCCACGCCTCGGTCGGACCCTGCGTGAGGTAGCTGGTGCTGAAGAGATGCGGCAGCGCGTGGCCGGCGAGACGGCCCGAGCGGCGGGACTTGGCCAGGTGGGTCTCGAGGAAGGTCCGGTGACGGCCGGCCAGCTTGGCGAAGGGATGCAGCGCCTTGCAGGTTCCGGCCCCGCCCGTCCAGCGCGAGCCCGCCCCGGCCGCCAGCGTCACCACCGCGACCTCGCCCGCCCGCAACGCGGCCTCGCCGGCGGCCACTGCCTCGGGTGCAACGCGGGTGCCCGGGAGGTCCCAGCGGACCAGGTCGTCGTCCTCCACGTCCTCGATGCGGCTGTCGGCCCGCAGGCGGTTCTGGGCCAGGCCGATGCGGCCCTCCCGCAGGTCGGAGCGGATCTGCTCGTGCTGGGTCGGGTCGAAGCCGTTCTGCCCGAGCAGCGAGCGCAGGTCGTCGCGCCCGGAGGCGCCTCCCCGGGGCCGGGGCAGCAGCGTCTCGAAGAGGCTGGTGATCAGCCCGGCCAGTTCCGGCCGCGACCGGGCCGCCATTCCGACGCGGTCCAGCTCGGCCCGCCGGGCGGCGGTCAGCGAACGGCGGTCGGCCCGCAGGAGCGCCGGCACCGTGAGGGCGTAGTACCCCGGGGGCATCAGCGCTTCGTCCCCGCCGAGCAGGTCTGCCACGGTGCCGTGCTCGTTGATGGCGTAGTCGAAGACCACCGGGTCCATGGCGAAGGGCAGCGCCGCGGCCAGGGACCGCTTGGTCTCGAGCATCAGCTCGCGCAGCCGGGTCAGCGCCTCGGCCTTGCGCGCGGGCGCGAAGATGAAGCCCATGCCCCCGCCCGACATGCCCCCGAGCATCCAGAAGCCCCAGAAGTCGTCGCCGAACTCGGTCTCACAGCGGGCGATGAGCCGCTCGGTGAAGTCGTTCGAGGCCCACGGGATGATGGTCTGCAGCGGCTGCCGGAAATTGCGGGTGGTGGCCCGGGCCACCGCCCGGATGTCGCCCCGCCGGAGCGCGTCGATCACCTCGTCGAGCACGCCGAGGGCCTCCTGCCGGCCGGCCCACTCGGCCGCCGAGCGCAGCAGGTATTTCTCGGTCACCATCTCGAGGATGGGGCCCACGTTCTGGGCCATGCCGCCATGCACCACCACCAGCGAGTCCATGAGGGCCCGCCGCGACGACTCGGGAATCTCCTGCCGGCTGAACACGTGATGGGTCGGCATGAGGCAGCCGCGGGACACGCCGAACTCCGCGTCGCCCTCGCCGGCGGCCACGCCGGTGATGAGCTTGATGCCCGGCCAGATGCCCCCGGAGTCCTGCCAGCCGCCGCCGGAGCCCCCGAGCCATTCACCCAGCAGGGCCCGCGCGAGCACCAGCCGGCGCTCGGGTTCCTCGAGGGGACCGGTCAGCGAGCCCGCCTGCCCGGTGGCCCGCATGCAGACGCTGATGAGCGAGCCGAGCAGGTTGGTGCTGACGGCCAGCCGCGAGCCCTTGGGGATGTCGTTGACGCAGGAGCACAGCTCGAGGCCCAGCCCCGGGCCGACGATCCGGGCCAACAGGTCGGCCAGCGACCGGCCCGAGCCCTCGATGCCGGGGGGCACCAGCCCGGAGGCGATCACGGCCGCCTTCAGCAGGCCGAGGTGATCCTTGGCGAAGTCGAAGACCTCGCCCAGCGAGGCGATGTCCGCCGTGGCCCCGAGGTCCACGGAGGTGAGCCGGAGCACCGGCTCGTCCAGCACCCGCAGCCAGGCGCTGACCGGCGGCCGGGGCTCCGCATCGCGGCCATGCACGCCCAGGTCCACCGACAGGTTGAGCACGCGTGCCCCCTCCGGGTAATCCATGCCCAGGAAGAAGATGTCGGACCAGGCCGAGTGGGTCAGGTCCATGCGCACCGGTGTCCGCTCGCGCAGGATGGGGTGGGTGCCGTCGGCCGAGCGGTGCAGCAGCTCCGGCCGGAGGCGCAGCGGCTGGTCGGCCGGGTGGCCCATGCGGAACATCCACTGGTTCCCGCGCACGGTCCGCACGCTCCGGCGTACCTGGTCGGCCAGGGTCTGGAAGGCCAGCCGGTGGTAGGCCGCGGCAAGGGCCGAACAGAGGCCGTCGGAGGGCCCCCCGGCCCGTTGCTCGGCCAGGAAGCCGTCGATGGCCTCCTCGAAGCGCCGGTGCAGCAGGTGCTCGAACCCGGAGAATGGGATCAGGCCGGCGTGGCTGGCTTGGCCGCCCGCCCGGTTGGCCCCCCCGGCGGCCGCCGTCCCCAGATGCCTCGGCAGGTGGTAGCGATGCAACGCCGCCAGGAAGAACAGGGCCCGCACCCGCTCATAGAGGTTCTGGGCGTCCCGCCGGAGGCGGTCGAGCGCCTCGCAGGCGCCGAGCAGCCCCGCCAGGTCGGCCGACGCGGCCCAGCCGTCGAGCGGTCGGTCCCGCACGGATGGCTCCGGCGACGTGATGAGGTCGATGAGCGGATGAGCCGGCACGATGGATTCACCATCCCCGAAGGCCTTCCACCCCGTCAACGGTGGGGACCATGCCGGTCCGGAAGGCCCGGTGGTCGGCGGGACGGCTTCCCGGACCAGGTCACGGCTCCCGGCGGCCCAGGCCGGCGAGGTGGCGGAGCAGGTCGCGCAGCTCATCTTCCGTCAGCGCATCGACCAGCCCGGCGGGCATGATCGACCCGGCCTGGGTCTGGGAGCGGATGCGACTCCGCGCCAGCCGCAGCGGCTTGCGGGTGGCCGCGTCGAGCAGCACCACTTCGTCGGCCGAGCTGCTGTCCAGGCGTCCCTGCAGCTCCTCGCCGTCGGCCAGGGTCAGGGTCCAGGACATGAAGCCCTCCTTCACTTCGGCCTGGGGCTCGAGGATTGCCCGCAGGATGAACTCGGGCGTCTGGGCGGTGCCGAGGGCCCCGAGGTCCGGTCCGAGGCCCGGCTGCGAGGCGCCGACCCCGTGGCAGGCGGTGCAACCCAGCTCGGCCCGCGCGAAGATCCGGGCTCCCCGGGCGGCATCGCCCGAGGTCGACACCGTCCGCAGGAAGGTCGTCCGGGCGGCCGGCGAGGCCAGCCGCTCCGTGAGGGTCGGTCCGGAGGAGGCCCGGCCGACAGCCGGTCCCAGCACCGGCGCCAGCTCCGGGATATTCCGGCCGGCCTGCGCCAGGAAGGCCGCCAGCCCCCGGGCCGAGGCGGGGTGGGGCGGGGTGGCCTGCAGCGCCCGGGCCAGTGATGGCGCCCCCCTGGGTTGCCGAAGGATCGGGGCGGCGACCGCCTCGATCGAGGCGGCGTCGGTCTCCCGGGCGAGCACCTCGGCCGCCAGGCGGGCCGAGGTGTCGGGGTCACGGGCCGGCAAGGCGGCGGCGGCGGCCGTCTTCAGGGCCCGACCTGCCCCCGGCCCGGCCGCCCGGAGGATGCGGCCGGTGTGTTCCGGGGCGGGGAAGAGCGCCAGCCCAAGGATGGCCCCGACCCGGACGGCCTCCTCCGTGTCCGCCGCCTCGACGAGGCGCGCCAGGTCGGCCTCGAGGCCGACCACCTGCCAGCGGCCGACGAGCCGGGCGGCGGCGGCTCGGATCGCGGTGTTCGTGCCGGAGAGCAGCGGGGCCAGCGCGGGCCGGAGGTCCTGGGTCGGTTGGAGGCCGAGGTCGCGGCCGAGGGCGTCGAGCCGCAGCAACGCCCGGGCGTGGGCCCCGGCATCGTGGGCCGCCCCGACGGTGTGGGTCCGAGGGGCCAGGAGCAGCGGGATGTCCTGAGGCCGAGCGGCCGCCAGGACGGCTTCCACCAGCGAGGCCTGGGTGTCGGCCGGCAGCGCCACCTCCTGCACCCGGCGCAGGCGGGTCGCGGCTTCATCGACCGTGTCGGCGCTGCGGTCGGCCCGGGTGAAGGCCTCCTTGCGGCGCTGGCTGCCGCCGAAAGTCAGGGCTCCCTGGGCATAGGGGCCTTTCCACAAGGGCTTGAGCGCATGCACGCACTGGGTGAAGGCGTAGGCGATCGGCGACTCCTCGGGCCCGTCCATCGCCAGGGACGCCACCTCGACCGCCCGGGGGTCCGGCACGTAGGCGCAGGCCACCACGGCCTCGAGGCGGACCCTCGGGTGCGGGTCGGCCGCGAGCCGGCCGAGGATTTCCAGCGGAGCCTCCAGGCGGGTGGCCCAGTGCCCGGTGATGCGGGCGGCACGGGCCCGGTGGTCGGGGTCCGCCGAGCGCGACAAGGCCATGACGGGCCCGGGATCGGCCGTCTCGTGGGCCGCCAGGGTGCCGACACCCTCGTTCCATCGCTCCAGACGCGCGGTGTCCGACGGTGCGGCCGCGACCCAGGTGCGCACCCCCGCGACGACCGCCTCGGTCGGTCGGTCCTTGAGCACCCGGGCCGCGAGTTGCCGGTTCCACCGTTCCGGCGAGAGCAGCGCATCGAACAGCGCGGGCAATTCCGCCTTCTCAAGGGGGGCGGGTGCTTTCAGGGGGGACCGGCCGTTGGCGGTGACCCGCCAGATGCGGCCGCGGGTCTTGTCACGGTCGGGATGGCGGAAGCTCGTCTGGTAGTGTCCGATGAGCGAGTTGAACCAGTCGCAGAGGTACAGCGCCCCATCGGGACCGAAGCGCACGTCCACCACGCGGAAGGCGGTGTTGGTGGATTCCACTAACGGTGGCAGGCGGTCGACCTGGAAGCTCGCGCCTTTCGGGGTCATGCGGAAGCGCTCCACGCTGTTGTGCAGGTAGCCGCCGGCCAGGAATTCGCCCCGGTGTTCCGGGAGCCAGTGGCCGTTGTCGGCGATGTCGGCGCCGCCGAACTTGCGGCCCTGGTTCCAGAGCGGCGGATGCGTCTCGAAGTGCTCGGTGCGGATCATCGCCTGGGTCAGGTGGGCGATGCCGTGGCCGTTGCCGGCGAAGACGAACGGCTGGCCCGCGCGGTCGAAGGTGGTGCCGAAGGGATTGTGGGCGCCCATCGCGCCGTCCCAGAAGGCGTCGAGCCGCAGGCTGCGTGGCCAGAAGCGCCAGATGCCGGCCTGGTGCAGCGTCTCGTTGCCCCACGGGGTCTCGATGCGGCTCACCGCATGCAGTCCCTGGCTCATCATCAGCTCGCCCGATGGTCCCCAGGTGAAGGAGTTGAGGGTCTGGTGGGTGTCACCGGTGCCGAAGCCGCTGAAGATCACCCGCCGCAGGTCGGCCTTGCCGTCGCCGTCGGTGTCCTTGAGGAAGAGCAGCTGGTCGGCCGCGCCCACGTACACGCCGCCGTCGCCCAGCTCGAGCCCCAGCGGCATGTGCAGCCGGTCGTCGAAGACCGTGGTCCGGTCGGCGCGACCGTCGTGGTCGGTGTCCTCGAGCACCACGATGCGGTCGCGCGGGGTCTCACCGGGGCGGATCTGGGGGTAGCTGGTGGTGGTGGCCACCCACAGCCGGCCGTCGCCGTCGAAGCGGATCTGGGTGGGCTTGACCACCCCGTCGGCCTCGCTGGCGAAGAGGCGGACCGAATACCCCTCGAGCGGGCGGAGCGTGGCCAGCTCCTCGTCGGGGGTCTGGGTGGCGAGCAACGGGCTGCAGAGGCCCAGCATCGCCCCGAGCAGGGCCCGGGGCGCACCGGGAGGGAAGGCCGGAAACCTGGGAAGGGAAGGCATGGCGGGTCAGCGGGAGGGAATGGCGTCGGGCACGGGTGCCGCGGCGGCGGCGAGGGCGTCGGCCTTGCGGTCGGCGGCCTGGAGCAGCGGCACGAACTGCTCCATCTCGGCCGGGAACCACCGGATCTTCAGGTCCCGGTGGTCGCGGCTGCTGGGTTGCTCGGTGCGGTCGCCCGCGAGGAAGGCCCAGTTGGTGGGGCGGGTGTAGCCTTTCCAGAGGGCGTTGCGCTCCACCAGGGCCTGACGGAGGGCCTCCCAGGACGGGTCCTGGAAGCGCCCGTCGGCATCGACCCCGGGAAGGGCCCGATTGCCGAGCCAGGGCCGGAGGGCCGTGCCCGCGATGCGCGCGTGGCCGGCGTCCGTGAGCCGGCGTCCGTCCTCCGACAGACCCCGGCGGCCGCTGGCCGCCTCGAAGACATCGACGAGCGGCAGGTTCCGACGCCGGGCGATCCGGCGGATGCCCTCGGCGTAGGCCTCGACCGGCGGGGCGCCCGGGCGCACGACCGGAGCCGGCGTGGCGAGCACCGCGCGCACGCCCAGGGCCTGGAGGTCGACCACCCACTGGTCCAGCCGCTCGGAGAAGGCCTCGAGGCGATCGATGCCGCCGTAGGCCTCGCCCTGGCCGAAGTCGAGCACGCACCAGGTCGCCTTGGCATCGGCCACCTGGCGGAGCGGCGGCGGGTAGTTCACGTCGCGCAACTGGCTGAAGACGGTGTCGCCCTCGCGCGCGAAGTTCAGCACGCGCAGCCGGTGGCCCGGGTGGGTGGCCATCAGGAGCGTCTCCCAGTGGGCACCTCGGGCCTGCGCCTCGGCGCCGCCGCCGCCGAGGAGGGCGATGACGTCGTTGGTCCGCAGGGCATGCGAGGGGCCGGCACCCTGGGCATGGGCCGCCATCGGGGTCCGGAGGCTCCAGAGCAACGCGCCGACGAGGATCCAGGAAAACCGGTTCATGGGGAGCGAGAGAGACGTGCCGTGAATCAAACAGCCCGACCCCTCGTTGGAAAGCCCCAACGCCAAGTCCCAACCCCGATCCGACCTGTTCTCCCACCAGAGAGCCTTTGCAGAATCCCCGCCTCAATGATATCAGAGCCTTCCAGGAACCCAGACCCTCCATGAACGCCTCCCTGCGCCTGTCCCACCGCCTTCCCCTCCTCGGCCTGCTGGTGGGCGGCCTGCGCGCCGATGCCGTGGTGACCGTGCCGGAGCCCGCCCTGCAGGACTCGGTGCGGTCGGCCCTCCAGGCCGAGGGGCGACGTCAGCGGGCCGAGGCGTCGTCCTGGAAGGTCTTCCACGGCTTCTCCTTCCGGGACCGATTGCCCGAGAGCGGCATCACCTTCCGGCAGGTGCCTGTCGACGACGGCGCGCGCGACTACAAGGCCGTGCACTACGACCACGGCACGGCCATCGCGGCGGCGGATGTCGACGGCGACGGCCGGCCCGATTTGTTCTTCGCCAACCAGCGCGGCGGCAACCAGCTCTGGCGCAACCTCGGCGGCGGGCGCTTCGAGGACATCACGGCGACGGCCGGAGTGGCGTTGGCGGGCAAGGTCAGCGTGGGCGCCTCGTTCGCGGACCTCGACAACGACGGCCGGCCCGACCTCCTGGTCACCACCGTGCGCCAGGGGCACGCTCTCTTCCGCAACGAGGGTGGCGGGCGCTTCCGCGACATCACGGCCATGGCGGGCCTGGCCGGCGGCAAGCCCGCCCACGGCTCGGGCTCGGTGTTCTTCGACTACGACCGCGACGGGCGGCTCGATCTCTTCGTCTGCCACGTGGGCGTGTACACCCGCAACGAGAAGGGCCGCGCCGGCGAATACCTCGGCCGCTCCGACGCCTTCCAGGGCTGGCAGTTCGCGGAGCGCAGCGAGACGAGCCTCCTGCTGCGCAACCGGGGTGACGGGCGCTTCGAGGACGGCTCGGCCGCCGCCGGCCTGGTCCATCGCGGCTGGAGCGGCGACGCGACCTTCTGCGACCTCGACGCCGACGGCTACCCGGAGCTGTACGTGCTCAGCATGTCGGGCGAGGACCGTTATTATGCGAACCGGCAGGGTGCCCGCTTCGAGGACCGCACGGCGGCCTTCTTCCCGAAGACGCCGTGGGGCTCGATGGGCGTGAAGTTCTTCGACCAGAACCGCGACGGCCTCATGGACCTGCTGGTCACCGACATGCACTCGGACATGACCACGGCCCAGATCAACGCCGGCGACACCAACCTGACCTCGGCCTTCGAGAAGACCCGGAGCGACGCCTGGTGCGCCGCCGAGTGGAAGCCGGAGCAGTTCCGCCAGGCCTCCCGCAGCCTCTTCGGCAACGCGTTCTTCCAGAACCAGGGCGCGGGCCGGGCCTTCGCGGAGGTGTCGGCGGCCGTGGGAACCGAGACCTACTGGCCCTGGGGCGTGAGCGTGGCCGACTTCAACGCCGACGGCGACGAGGACGTGTTCGTGACGGCCGGCATGGGCTATCCCTTGCGCTACGTCGCCAACTCGCTGCTGCTCAGCGAGGGCGGCAGGCGTTTCGTGGAGGCCGGCGCGGTGCTGGGGCTCGAGCCCCGGCGCGGGGATCCCATGCTGCGCGAGGCCTTCGTGCTCGACACGTCCATGGCCGAGGGCCGGCGCCATGCGCTGGCCAAGGGACGCACCGGCACGGTGCGCGTGATGGGCACGGCCAGCTCACGGTCGTCGGTGGCCCTGGACGTGGACGGCGACGGGGACCTCGACCTGGTCACCAACGAGTGGAACGACGCACCCCAGGTGCTCCTGAGCGACCTGTCCGAGCGGACCCCGCTGCGGTTCCTCCAGGTGCGGCTCGTGGGCACCGTGTCCAACCGCGACGGCCTCGGCGCGACGGTGCGCGTCCACAGCGGATCGCGCGTGCAGACCCGCTTCCACGACGGCAAGTCCGGGTACCTGGCGCAGAGCAGCCTGCCGCTCTTCTTCGGGCTGGGTTCGGAGACGGCCGTGGACCGCGTCGAGGTCGTCTGGCCCTCGGGTCGACGGCAAGTCCGCACCGGCCCCATCGCGCTCAACGGGACGCTGGAGCTGGTGGAGCCGAAGTGACCGGCGGGGCCGCGACGCCCGGCGTCCCTGCGGGCGGCCTCGGCGGCCGATACCCGACGCGGGCGTATTCGGGGGCCTGCGGCACCCAGTCGGCGTCGAATCGGGGATCGGGACCGGAGAGTCGGTTGCGTGCCGGGTCGATGACCTTCTTGGCGTCGTGGACCGGACCGAGGATCGCACAGCCCTCCACCCGGGCCCCGGCGTTGACGGCCAGCTCATAGCGGGCGAAGCCGGGCAACCCGCCCTCGGCCCGGTTGCCGTGGAAGAGGCTGTCCACGTAGACGCTGTCGCCGCCCATGTCGTCCACCCCGTTGCGGTTGCCGGTGAAGGTGCAGTTCTGCACCAGCGCCAGCGATTCCC
>JBIKMQ010000517.1:0-2769 GCA_044359215.1 Candidatus Chromulinivoraceae bacterium | reverse complement strand
GATTCCCGCCGTTGGATCCGGCCGCCGGGATGATTCCCCGGAGGTTGCTTCCGCCTTCGGGTGGTGTCACTCGGGCTGGCGAACCGTGGCCTCCGGGTGACAGTCCCGTGTCGGAATTGCTGCGCACCGTACGGACATCGCCGGGCCCGGGTCAAGCGGCAGTTCCATCGGTTTTTGCGTCAACCAAGGGTAAAACGCAGGTTTACGCTCGTTGGTGAACGTTAACGGCGGCTTCCAGGGCCAAGATGTAGGAGAAAGCGCCGAAGCCACTGATTTGTCCGCGGCACACCGGGGCAATCATCGACAGGTGCCGGAACGGCTCCCGGGCGTGGATGTTGGAGAGATGGAGCTCGATCACCGGAAGGCCCACGGCCGAGATGGCGTCGCGCAGGGCAACGCTGGTGTGGGTGTAGGCGGCAGCGTTGAGGGCGATGGCCTGGAACGAACCGCGGGCCTCCTGGATCCACTCGACCAGTTGGCCCTCGTGGTTGGTCTGGCGGAACTCGACGGACACCCCGATGGCCTTGGCCCGCACCTGCACGGCCGCCTCGATCGTTGCGAGGGTGTCCCGGCCGTAGATTTCGGGCTGCCGCGTGCCCAACAGGTTCAGGTTCGGGCCGTTGAGGAAGAGGATCTTCATCGCACTGTCGGGTCAGGATAGGGGCTTCGGGCCGAAGCTCCAGACGGGAATTCAGGTCCCGGTCCCACCCCGGCCCCACGGCCGGATCCGGGGCGTCGGCCGGAATTGAGGGTCATGGTGCCGCCGAGGAAGCATTCGATGCGTGTCTCGGCATACCCCAATTCCCGGAGCGCCGCATCGACCCCGTGCTGGGCGGGATAGGCCTTGAGGGAGTCGAGGATGTAGCCGTGGGTGTCGGCATCCCCGCAGAAAAACCGGCCGAAAAGCGGGCAAATGCGCTCCAGATACTGGTAGTAGGCCCAGCGCCAGGGCAGGAAGTCGGGCTTGCCGAAGTCGAGCACCAGCAGGCGGCCACCGGGGCGGAGCACCCGGGTCAACTCGCGCAGGCCCCGATGGAAGTCGGCCAGGTTCCGGAGGCCGTAGCTGATGGTCACGACATCGAAGGACCGGTCGGGGAAGGGCAGTTCGAGGGCATCCCCCTGCTGGAAGCGTACCGAGCCGGGGCCCGCGGCCGGGCCGAACCGGGTGGCCCGCTCCGCCGCCACCGCCAGCATCGGGTGGCTGAAGTCGAATCCGACGGCCTCGGCGCCGCGGCCGGCCAGGGCGAAGGTCACATCCCCGGTGCCACAGCAGACATCCAGGGCCGCCTGGCCGGGACCCGCCGCCGCGGCGTCGACCAGCCGGCGTTTCCAGAGCCGATGCATCCCAAGGCTCTGGAGGTCGTTGATGAGGTCGTAGCGCGGGGCGACGGCCGCGAAGAGGTCGCCCACCTTGGGGGCGCGCGCGTCGCCGGGGACGAAGAACTTGCTGGCCATGGCTCGGGAGGGGGAGGCGCCGGTTCAGCGCCCGCGCCGGTGGAAGGCCTCGGCCTGCTCGCGCGCGGTCACCGCCCGCCAGGACGCGCCGGAGGCCAGACGGTTCTGGGTGGCCTGGGTGAGCTTCTGGAGGCGCTGCTGGAGGGCGTCACGCTCCTCCTCCAGCTTCCGGACGCGGGTCTCCATCCGGGCCAGCGCCTTGGTGGTCTCCCGGGGCGTTCCCGGCGTCTCCGGGCCCGGTGCCACCGCCTTCATCGCCGCGGCCAGGCGTTTCTCGAGGTCGGTCTTCTCGCGGGTCAGGCGCTGGCGGAATTCTCGCTCCGTGGACAGCGTGGCGCGCAGCTCGGCCTCGCGGGAGACGCCCTCCTTGATCGAGGCCCGGAGCTTCCACACCTCCGTCCGCAGCGTGGCCACCTCGGTGCTCCGGATGCTGGCGTCCACGGCGGCCGTGTTGGTCGAGGCGGCGGTGGCGGCCGCCAGCTTGCGCTCCATGGTCGCCAATTCCGCCCGGACGGCCTCGCGCTCGGCCTTCTCGGCGGCGAGGGCCGCCTCGAGGGTCTTGACGGCGGCGGCCCGCTGCTCGGCCCCCTGGGCCAGTTCCCCGACCTTCGCCCGGAGCGCCTGGTTGGACAGCTCGAGGTCGGTGCGGGCCTGCTTCTCCTTGGCCAGCGCCCCGGCGATCTGCTCGGCGTTGGACACGCTCCGCTCAGCGTTGGCCTTGGCCAGGGCCAGGGAGCTCTCGAGCTGCCGGATCCGTGCCAGGCTTTCCTCCGACGTCCGGGCCCGAAGCTCCTCGAGCTGCCGCTCCAGGGCCGCCTTCTCGGTGGTCAGCGCAGTGTTGCGCTTGCGGCTCTCGTCGAGGTCGATCCGCAGTTGGCCCAGCTTGGCCGCCAGGTCGGCGACCTGCTTGCCGCGCTCGGTGTCGTTCTTCAGTTCGCCAACCTGCTCCTTGAGCTTCGAGTTCTCGTTCTGGAGATTCTGCAGCGTGCCCGACTGGAGTTCCTTGAGCTTCGCCTCGATGTCCTGGCGCTGCTTGTCGATCCGGGCGGCGGCCACCTTCTGCTCGAGCAGGCTCTTGTTGGCCTCGTCGAGGGCGGCGCGGGCCTCGTCGGCGACCACCTTGTCGACCAGCGTCCGCCGCTCGGCCTCCTGCCGTTCGAGCGAGGCGATCAGGACCTTGTTGGTGGTCTGGAGGGCGGTGATCCGCTCGAGGGCCGACTGGAACTCCTTGGGGTCCACCGGGGCCGGTTGGGCCGACAGGGCCTCCCGGAGCCGGGCCTCCAGCAGCTTCTTGTCGGCCGCCAGGCGTTCGAT
>JBIKMQ010000516.1:0-2770 GCA_044359215.1 Candidatus Chromulinivoraceae bacterium | reverse complement strand
TGACGCCCTCCCGGGTGCGGGCGATGGCCTCCTGGATGACCACGTTGGGCATGACCTGCTCGGTGATCCGCAGGGCCTGCAGCACCGGGACTCCGTTCTGGAGCAGGGTCGAAAGCGTGCGGGCAAACTGCCCGAACAGATTGAGGCGGACCACCTTGCCGACCACCGGCAGGCGCATCACCAGCCGGTCGAGCGTCTCGCGTCCGGCCTTGCTGGCCCGGTAGCGGCGGAAGGCCACCACCGCGCCGCCCCCGGCCAGGATCAAGGCCCACCAGTAGCCGCTCAGGAAGCCGCTGATGGCGATGAGCATCCGGGTCATGGCCGGCAGCTCGATCTTGGTGTTGTCGAAGAGGGTCATGAACTTCGGCAGCATGACCGTCATGAAGAACAGGACCAACGCCCCGCCCACCACGCAGACGACCGCCGGGTAGATCATCGCCGACTTGAACTTCGACTGGACCTCGGCGAACCGGTCGAAATGGGCGGCCTGGCGGCGCAGGACCTCCTCCAGCGCCCCCGACTGCTCGCCGGCCCGGACCATGTTGATGACCAGGTCGGGGAAGACATGATGTTGGCGGGCCATGGCCTCGGAGAGTCCCCGGCCCTCGGTGACGTCCTGCTTGAGCTGGCGGCTCACCTCACCGGGGATGCCCTTCGAGGAGAGGCTTTCCATGCTGCGCAGGGCCATGGTCAGCGGCATGCCGGCCCGCAGCAGGTTGGCCAACTGGAGGGTGTACATGGCCAACTCCTTGAGGCCGGGCTTCTTGGGCCCGCGGGCGAAGAGCCTGGGCAGCACCGAGGCCTTGGAGCCGCCCCGGTCGGCCTGGGCGGCCGCGGGGTCGGCCTTGACCGCCTTGGCCGATCCCTTGGCCTGGACCACCGAGACCGGAATCACCCCCAACCGCTCGATTTGCACGACGGCGGCCTGACGGTCGGCGGCCTCGACGACCCCCTCGACCCCCTCGCCCGTCCGACGCCGCGCCTTGTAGTTGAATTGCGCCATGAAGCGTGGACCTTGGATAACCGGCGCGGGCCGAAAGTTCCACCGCCCAACGGCGCACCGTTCAACTGACGGCGACCAGGGACACCCGCTGGCCCTGGTCGTTGCGACTGACCCCCTGCCCCCGCGGATCCACCTGCAAGGCGCCGTCCACCCAGAAGGCGTACCGGTGATGCCCATGACGGAGCTGGAGCGACCCCTGCCATGAACCGTCGAAGGCGCGGGTCAGCGGGTTGGCCTGCGGGTTCCAGCCGTTGAAGTCACCGACCACCGCCACCTCCCGGGCCTCCGGGGCCAGGCAGATGAAATGGACGGGGACCAGGGCCTTGGCCACGGGGCTTCGCGGAAGGCCGAAAGGGCGGGGAGCCTGACTCATGGAAATCGCAACGGGTCGTCGATGGGTTGGTCTGGCCGTCCGGAGGGCGGCAACCCTTGGACGGAAGCCGGCTAGAGAAACCATTTGTAAACCCCGGGCAAGCCCAATCCGTGCCCAATCGCGCCAAGTCCGGCCCGTGGAAGCACCCGCGAGGGCCATTCGACCAGGTTGCGGTCGGAGCCGCTTCCGGAGAGCCTCACGGCCGTCGTGCTGGGCCACTCCATCAATGCCATTGCCGCCGGGACGGGCCTGCTGGCCTCCGGGTGGGTGCGGCGCCGGACTTTGCGCGGACGTCCCGTGGATCTTCTGCGCCTGCGGTGGCTGGGCGCAGGGGCGGCGGTCATGATCGGAGGAATGGGACTCCTTCGGGACCTCGCGCCGGGGCGACTGATGCTCCCGGGAGGCCTGCGGTTGGCCGCGGTGGCGCTCATCGGGTTGATCCTCGGCAACCTCACCGGTCGTGCGCTCGGCCTCCAACGACGCCTCGACACCTGGGGGAGGTCTTTCGCCCGGCCCGGGGGAAAGCTGGACGCGACCGTGGATGGCCGGCAGGGGGACTTTTCCCTCGGGGTTTTCATGGCCCTGAATCCACTCCTGATCCCGGCAACGATCCATGAGGGCCTGGGAGGCCGGTGGACCGGGCTGGCCCTCAAAGCGGTCCTGGATGCGGCGGCCCTTGCGGCCTGGGCGGCGGTCCACCATGCCGGGCCGGTCGGTCGGAGCCTGCCCCTGGGACGGATCGCACGGGTGTTCGGCCCGGTCATGCTCTGGCAGGCCACCTGGGCCACAGGGACCTGGGCGACCGGACCCTGGTTGGTTCGACACGGCCTCTCCGGGCCGCTGATGCTCGCGGGCGACCTGCTCATCCTCTGCAGCGCCCCGGCCGTCGCCGGCTTCCGCGGCACACCCCAGGCCAACCTGCTGCCCACCCTGCTCTGGATCCCGATCCTTGGGCGGTGGCTTGCCGGCGGTTGATCGAGGCGGATCTTTCCTCAGGGACCCAACCGCAGTACCCTGCCCTCATGAAGCCCCGGTTGAACGCTCCCGGTCTCCTGATCCGGCTTGTCTCATCGTTGGCGGCCACGGCCACGCTCGCGCTCCATGCCCAGGTGCCGATCCCGCCCGCCGAGTTGGCCAAACTGCCCACCCCGCTGACGCGACCCGTGGACTTCAAGACCGAGGTCTACCCGCTGTTCAAGGCGGCGTGCTTCAAGTGCCACGGGCCCGAGAAGCAGAAGGGCAAGTACCGGATGGACACGAAGGAGGGCGCCTTCAAGGTCACCGATGACCACGGGCCGGCCATCGCCGCCGGCAAGAGCGCCCAGAGCGCGATCATCCACATGGCTGCCGGCCTCATCGACGAGATGCTCATGCCCCCGCCTGGAGGCAAACCC
>JBIKMQ010000515.1:0-2771 GCA_044359215.1 Candidatus Chromulinivoraceae bacterium | reverse complement strand
CTGCGGGTCCGCTGCTCGACTGGGGTTGCGGCAGCGGCGTGGCCTCGCGCTGCGTGGTTGATGCCTTCGGTCCGGCGAATTTCCCCGAAGTGCGATTGCATGACCGGTCCGCCCTGGCCATGCAATTCGCCTCGGGCCGGGCCCGGAACCGGTTCCCGAGTCTTCGCGCCGAGGCCGATCCTCTCGGCCAGGGGCCCTGCACCACGCTGGTGATCAGCCACGTGCTCAACGAGTTGCACCGCGACGACCTGCCGCGCCTGATGGAGGCCGTGTGGGCGGCCCAATGCGTCCTGTGGCTCGAGCCCGGCACGCATGCCTGCAGTCGTGGCCTCATCACCCTGCGGGAACAGCTTCGCGGGCAGTTCCACATCGTCGCCCCATGTCCGCACCGCCAGGCGTGCGGGCTCCAGGCGGCCGGCAGGGAATCCGACTGGTGCCACTTCTTCGCCAAGGCTCCGACCGAGGCCTTCACGGACGGGGAGTGGGTCCAGTTCGGACGTCGCGCCGGCATCGACCTGCGCAGCCTGCCCTACAGTTGGCTGGTGCTCGACCGTCGCCCGGTGGCCGAGTGGGCCGCCGACCGGGCCCGGGTGATCGGTCTGCCCCAGTCCTTCAAGCCCTACACCCGCCTCGACGCCTGCCACTCCGGCGGGCCCGACGGGCCAGCCGCCGTGGATCGCCTGGAGATTCCCAAGCGGGCCGACCCGGAATGGCATCGACGCCTCCGGGAATCCCCGCCCCCTCCGGAGATACCGCGGCCCCGCTGAGCCGCCGCCGGGGCGCCCCGCGAAGAGTCGGGTGGAAATCCGTGGTCCGGGATGATTCAGTCGCCCAGGACAATCCTTCGACACGCCATGATCCCGTCCCCAACTGCCGCTCCCCGCAGCCTCCACCCTTGGAAATTCTTCCGAGCCGGGGGATTCGACCAGGTCAAGCTGGAGACCGGCGCGGACCTGATGAACCTGGACCAGCTGGACCAGAAACTCTGGGTGGCCTTGGCGTGTCCGACCACGGGCATCGAGTTCGATCCCAAGACCGCCGCGCTCATCGACTCCGACGGAGACGGGCGCATCCGGGCTGCTGAGCTCATCGCCGCCCTCCGCTGGGCCGGATCGGTGCTCAAGGACGCCGACGACCTCGTGAAGGGGCGCGACGGGCTCGCCCTGGGCTCGATCAACGACGGGGTTCCGGAGGGGCGACAGATCCTGGGCTCGGCCCGGATCATCCTCCGCCAATTGGGCAAGGCCGAGGCCGATGTCATCACGGTCGCGGACGCCGCGGCGGCGACCCAGAGCTTCGCCAACACCGTCTTCAATGGCGACGGGGTGATCATTCCCGAATCGGCCGACGATCCCGCCGTCCAGCAGGTCGTGCGCGAGGCGATCGCGGCGGTCGGTTCGGTCATGGACCGGAGCGGCAAGCCGGGCATCGACGCGGTGAAGCTCGAGGAGTTCTTCGCCGAATCGGCCCGGTTCGACGCCTGGGTGGCCACTTCCGAATCCGACGCGGCCAAGATCCTCCCGCTCGGACCCGCGACGGCTGCGGCCGCCGCCGCGATGCAGGCGGTGAAGGCCAAGATCGACGACTACTTCGGGCGCTGTCGCCTGGCGGCCTTCGAGGCGCGGTTGTCACCGTTGCTCAACCGCACCGAGGACGAATACAAGGCGCTCCTGACCAAGGACCTGAGCCTGTCGGCGCAGGAGGTCTCCGGGTTTCCCGTGTCCCGGATCGTCCCGGGCCAACCGCTGTCGCTGGTTTCCGGTCTCAATCCCGCCCATGCCCTGGCGATCGCGGCCTTCCGCTCGGCCGCCGTGGAGCCGCTGCTGGGCTCGCGCGAGGTGCTCGGCGAGGACGAGTGGGTGGCATTGCAGGCGCGGTTGGCGCCCTACACCGCCTGGATGGCCGCCAAGGCCGGCTCGCGTGTCGAGTCGTTGGGCATCGCCCGCGTGCGGGAAATCCTCCGGGGTCCGGCTCGACCGGCGATCACCGCGCTCATCGCCCGGGACCGTGAACTGGAGGCGGAGGCCTCGGGAGTGGCCTTGGTCGAGAAGTTGGTCCGCTTCCACCGCGACCTGATCCTCCTGTCCAACAACTTCGTCAATTTTCGCGACCTCTACGACGTTGGGGCGCCGGCGATCTTCCAGGCCGGAACCCTTTATCTCGACCAGCGGTCCTGCAATCTCTGCATCACGGTGGTGGATCCGGCCAAGCACGCGGTGATGGCCAGCCTGGCGGGGGCCTATCTGGCCTATGTGGATTGCGTGCGGAAGGCGACCGGCCAGAAACTGACCGTGGTGGCCATCTTCTCGCAGGGCGACGACGAGAACCTGATGGTGGGCCGCAACGGCGTGTTCTACGACCGCAAGGGGCTCGATTACGACGCCACCATCACCAAGATCGTGGCCAACCCCATCAGCCTCCGCCAGGCCTTCTGGCTGCCCTACAAGCGCTTCGTCCGCTGGGTGGAGGAGCAGATCGCCAAGCGGGCGGCCGAGGCCGATGCGGCCGCCAGCCAGAAGCTTGCGGCAGTCGCCACGTCGGCGGCTTCCAAGGCCGCCGCGCCGGCGGGGGCGGCCCCCCAGAAGGTCGATGTGGGCACGGTGGCGGCCTTGGGCGTGGCCTTCGGGGCCATCGGGGGCTTCTTCACCGCGGTGGCCACCTTGGGCAAGGATCTGTGGGCCCAAGGGGCCTTCGCCATGGTCGGGGCCATCGTGGGTGTCATGGCCCTGATCTCGGGCCCGTCGCTGGTGATGACCTACATCAAGCTGCGC
>JBIKMQ010000514.1:0-2788 GCA_044359215.1 Candidatus Chromulinivoraceae bacterium | reverse complement strand
CCTGTCCGCGCCGCCGCGCCCCTACCTCGACCTGCTCGGGGGGCTCGCCGACAACGTGCTCCGGCATGGGTTTCGGCGCATCCTGTTCCTCAATGGCCATGGTGGGAACGATGTCCCTGGCCGGCAGGCGGTCTTCGAGCTGCGCCAGCGCCACCGGGACACCGACGGCCTGCTGCTGCTCCTGGCCACCTACTGGAGCCTCGGCGGCCGGCCCTTCGACGAGGACGTCGCCGGCGGCTGGGTGCAGCGCGACATGGGCCATGCCTGCGAGTGGGAGACCTCGATGATGCTCCGGCTCGATCCGGCCCGGGTCGGGGCCTTCGCGGGCCTGGCCCCGGTGGACGCGACCCCGCCGTTCCACCCGGCCCATCGAGGCTGGGTCACGCGGGAGCGGACCGCCAGCGGCCACATCGGACACCCGGCCGCCGCCTCGGTCGAGAAGGGGGAGGCGCTCTTCCGGGTGTTCTCCGCCGACGTGGTCCGGTTGCTGGATCGGGTGCTCCGCTGGGATGGCCGGTCCTGGTCCGAAGGCTGATCCTCCCAACGTCCCGCCCCTCCCGATGAGCACCGTCCCCAGCCCCTCCGGTCCGCGCGGTGCCGCCTGGAAATGGTCGGTGTGCGGCCTGCTGTTGCTGGCCTCGGCGATCAACTACATGGACCGGCAGACGCTGTCGGGGCTCTCGGTGCGGATCACCCAGGAGTTCGGGATGTCCAAGACCCAGTACGGGCAGGTCGAGGCCGTCTTCGGCTACGCCTTCGCCGCGGGCTCGGTGCTCTTCGGGTGGATGGCCGACCGGTTCGCGGTGCACCGGGTCTATGCCGCCGCGCTGGCCCTGTGGTCGCTGGCCGGCATGGCGACCGGCTGGGCCCGCGACCATCAGGACCTGCTCGTCCTGCGCGGCCTGCTGGGCTTCTTCGAGGCCGGCCACTGGCCCTGCGCGGTGCGCATCACCCGATCGCTGCTGGACGAACGCCAGCGTTCCCTCGGCAACGGGCTGCTCCAGAGCGGGGCGACCGTCGGGGCCATCCTCACCCCGTTGCTGCTGCCCCTGCTGCTCGGCGCCGGCGCCGCGGACGGCACGGGTGCCTGGCGTCCGCCCTTCTTCCTGCTGGGCGGGGTGGGCCTGCTCTGGCTCGTCCCATGGTTCGCCATGATCCGCTCGGGCGACCTGCGTTCCGGGGCCGAATCGATGGCGTCGGCCGGCGCGTCGGCGGTGCCGTTCACGCGCGTGCTCTTCAGCGGGCGGATGCTGGCGGTCATCGTCGTGGTGGCCTGCATCAACACCACCTGGCAGGTCCTTCGCGCCTGGCTGCCGATGTTCCTGCAGAAGGGCAGGGGGTATTCCGAGACCGAGGCGCTGCACTTCAACTCGGCCTTCTTCGCCGCGGCCGACGTCGGCTGCCTGGCGGCCGGGGCGCTGGCGGTGGCCCTGGCCCGTCGGGGGCGGTCGCCTTCGGGCGCCCGGTTCGCCGTCTTCGCCGCCTGCGCCCTGCTGTGTTGCGGCACACTGGCGGCCCCGTGGCTGGGCCGGGGACCGCTGCTGCTGGCGGTGCTGCTGGCCATCGCCGCCGGATCGCTGGGGGTGTTCCCGTTGTACCACACCTTCACCCAGGACCTTTCCGATCACCACCAGGGCAAGATCACCGGCGCGGCCGGCGTGGCCGGATGGATCCTGCCCGCGCAGGCCCAGATGCTCTTCGGGATGTCCGCCGACCGCCTCGGCACGATGGACCCCGGTTTGGCCGTCGCCGGCCTGCTGCCCCTCGTGGCGCTTCCCGCCCTCTGGTATCTCCACCGGATCCGGACCCGAACCCCTGCCTGAAGGACTCAGACCCCATGACCCCCAACGTCTCCCGCCGCCAGTTCCTTACCACCGCCGGCACCGTCGCCGGGCTCACCGTCGCCGCCCCCTCGGCCTGGGCCCGAAAGGCCGTGAGGCCCGCCCGCAAGAAGATCGCCCTCATCGCCACCGAGGTGCGCCTGCATTCGCACGCGCAGCATTTCATCGACCGCTTCCTGGTGGGCTACGCGTGGGAAGGGCGCTGGCGCAAGCCCGAGGTGGACCTGGTGTCGCTGTATGTGGACCAGTTCCCCGACAAGGACCTCGCCTGCGGCACGGCGGCGCGGCATGGCGTGCCCATCCATGGATCCATCGCCGAGGCCCTGACGCTGGGCACGGGGAAGCTGGCGGTCGACGGGGTGGTGATCATCGGCGAGCACGGCAAGTACCCGAAGAACGAGAAGGGGCAGACGCTCTACCCGCGCCACCGTTTCTTCAAGGAGGTGGTCCGGGTGTTCGAGGCCTCGGGCCGCAGCGTGCCGGTGTTCAACGACAAGCACCTCTCGACCGACTGGCGCGAGTGCGTGGAGATGGTGGAAGATTCCCGGCGCCTGGGCTTTCCGTTCCAGGCCGGTTCGTCGCTGCCGGTGACCAAGCGCATGCCGGCCCTCGAGATGCCCCTGGGCACCCCGCTGTCCGAGAGTCTTTGCGTGGCCTACGGCGGTCTCGACAGCTACGACATCCACGGCCTCGAGACCGCCCAGTGCATGTCCGAGCGGCGCAAGGGCGGGGAGGTCGGGATCCGTCGGGTGCACGGGCTGCGCGGTGCCGCCTTCTGGCAGGAGTTGTCCCGGCGGGAGTCCACCGTGCGGCTCCTCGAGGCGGCCCTGGTGCGCAGCCACAACCTGCCGGTGCGCGACGGTTATCCGTCGGCGCCGGTCGACCTGGCCTGGGCCCGCGAGGTGTTCCCCGAGGCCTGGGGCTACTTCATCGACCACCGCGACGGC
>JBIKMQ010000513.1:0-2789 GCA_044359215.1 Candidatus Chromulinivoraceae bacterium | reverse complement strand
GGTGATGCTGCTGGAATTCGGCGACGGGCAGGAGGCCGTGCTGCCCGGGATCTTCGCGGCGGCGGGCTGGGGCGAGATTTCGACAGAGAAAGACTTGAGCGGGCGCGAGCGGATTCTCATCGTCTACCCAACGGCCGCCCGCAGGTCCTGAGGACCCTCCCCGGATCCCCCCTCGCGCGCGCCCGGGCCCCAACTCCATGGACAGTTTCCTGATCGAAGGCGGACTCCCCCTGAATGGCGAGGTGACCATCAGCGGCTCCAAGAATGCCGTGCTCCCCATCCTCGCGGCGACGTTGCTCACCTCCGAGACCTGTGTGATCCGGCGGGTCCCGGACCTCAGCGACGTGGGCTTCATGCTCAAGATCCTCCAGTCGCTGGGGGCCGAGGTGACGCGCGACGGCGGCACCCTGACCATCCGGGCCGCGAAGATCTCGGGCCGGGGCGACTACGAGCTCATCCGCAAGATGCGGGGCTCGATCTGCATCCTGGGGCCGCTCCTGGCCCGCCTGAACGAGGCCGTGGTCTCGCTGCCAGGCGGCTGCGTGATCGGCACCCGACCCATCGACCTTCACCTCAAGGGCCTGCGTGGCCTGGGGGCCGAGGTGGACGTCGAGGGTGGCTATGTGCGCGTGCACGCTCCGCGGCTCGAGGGCCAGATGGTGTTCCTCGGCGGGAGGGTGGGGCCGACGGTGCTGGGCACGGCCAACGTGATGATGGCGGCCACGCTGGCGGCGGGAATCACGGTCATCGAGAGCGCCGCGTGCGAGCCCGAGGTGGTGGACCTGGCCGATTTCCTCATCGCCATGGGCGCCAGGATCACCGGCGCGGGCAGCCCGACCATCACCATCCACGGGGTGAAGGAACTCCACGGGGCCGATCACGAGGTCATCGCCGACCGCATCGAGGCGGGCACCTTCGCGGCCGTGGCGGCGGCGACGGACGGCGAGGTGGTCCTGCGCGGGGCGCGGGCCGACCACCTGGGCGCGGTGCTCGACAAGCTGCAGGAGGCCGGGGCGGAAGTCCGCCGCTCGGCCGGCCTGCTCACGGTGCGGGGCACCGGTTCGGTGAAGCCCGTGGACATCACCACCATGCCCTACAGCGGCTTCCCGACCGACATGCAGGCCCAGCTCATGGCGTTGGCCTGCCAGGCGCCCGGCACGAGCATCCTCACCGAGCGCATCTTCGAGTCGCGGTTCATGCACGCCTCCGAGCTGATGCGTCTCGGGGCCGACATCGCCATCGAGGGTCCCACCGCCATCGTCAAGGGTGGCAGGCCGCTGAGCGGCGCACCGGTGATGGCCTCGGACCTTCGGGCCTCGGCGGCGCTGGTGATCGCCGGGTTGGCCGCCCGGGGGACCACCCAGGTCCACCGGGTGTACCACCTGGACCGCGGCTACGAGCGCATGGAACTCAAGCTCCAGAAGCTCGGTGCGCGCATCCAGAGGGTCCCAGGCGAATGACCCCGGGGCATGGGCCATGAAATTCCTGCTCCTTTTCCTGCTCGTGGCCTCGGTGGGGTTCGCCGTGTACCGGATCTCGTTGATCTACCGGTCGGTGCCCTCCGAGGAGCGGGTTCGGGAGCAACCGTTGCCGGCCGGCGTCGACGAGTCGCTGCCGCCGCTGACACCGCCGCTGGAAGCCTCGCTGGCCGCCGCCACCCAGGCCGGTCCGCAGGCGCTCGGCCAGTGGCTCCGGCAAAACGGCGCCTGGGTGCCGGAACCCCGGCTCTCGGCCATCCAACTGGACCTGGCGCAGATGCTGGTGCGCAACCATCCGGCGGAGGCCCGTCGCCTGTATGCCGCGGTGAAGGCCCGCACCCCCGCCAACTCGCCGATCTCGCCCCGGCTCAAGCAACTCTCACGGACCTTCGAGTAACCCCATGGACATCGTCTTCAACTGCCCGCACTGCAATCTCGAGATCGAGGTCGACCAGGAGGCCGCCGGCCAGGAGTTCGACTGCCCGACCTGCCAGAAGACCCTGACGGTTCCCGAGGCCCCGGCCCGATCCGGCCGCGGCCTTGCGGCGTCCGCCGCGGCAGCCAATCCTCCGCCCCCGGTCTCCACCCCGTCGCCGGAGTCCCCGGCTAGCCCGGCAACCCGCGAGGAGAAGCGCATGGCGGTGCCGGTGACCTCCAAGCCCATCGAGTCGCTCATCCAGAAGCCCAACAAGTCGCTCGAGGTGGTCGCCAAGGAGTCCAAGCCCGGGATGCGCGTGAAGACCATCCGGCACTCCGACTGCAAGGAGGTCGGCAAGGACAAGTTCGACGAGATCGTCTCGGACTTCCTGAACAAGATCGGCGACCAGGCCATCGTGAGCATCACGCCCATCAACTACAGCTACCTCGACATCGGCACCCAGAAGCTGCTGACCGACTTCGGGGTCATGGTGATCTACCGCGGCTGAGTGGTTCCAGGGCTGCGGCGCCCCGATGCCCATGGGCGAACCCTCGTCGTTTCCCTGGCTGGCGATCTCCCTGAGGGTGGTCTCCAACCCGTGCTCGAACGCGCTGCAGAAGGCCCTCGGTGCCGCCGGATGGCCGGCCCCCGTTCTGCTGGCCCTCACCCACGGACTGCTTGGGCCCGTCGCGATGGTCATCCTGCTCAGGGCAGGGGAGTCGCTGCGGCCGGAGTTCTGGGGCTGGAGCCTGGCCTCGGCGGTGCTGGCGGTGGCGGCCAACTGGTTGATCCTCGAGGCCGTGCGACGTTCCGACCTCTCGATCCTGGGGCCCATCAACGCCTACAAGCCCTGGATGAGCCTGCTGCCCTCATGGTTCCTGCTGGGGGAATTG
>JBIKMQ010000511.1:0-2791 GCA_044359215.1 Candidatus Chromulinivoraceae bacterium | reverse complement strand
CGACTCGCAGGATGCCCGGCAACAGTTGCTGGCCACGGCGGACGGGCGTCGCGACGTCACCCGCGAGGTGGCCTGGAGCGCCGAGCCGCAGGGGATCGTGCGCATCGACCCCACGGGCCGCGTGCTTCCGGTTGCCGATGGGGCGGCCGTGATCACCGCCAAGACCCGTGACGGGTCCTCCACGGCCAGCCTTCCGGTGAAGGTTGTCCATGCCAACCAGCCGGCCCCGCTTCATTTCGCCAACCAGATCGTGCCGATCTTCACCAAGAACGGTTGCAATGGCGTCGGTTGCCACGGCAAGGCGGCCGGCCAGAACGGTTTCCGCCTCTCGCTGCTCGGGTTCGAGCCCGACGAGGACTACGAGCACCTCGTCCGCGAGGCCCGCGGCCGGCGCCTCTTCCCGGCCGACCCGCCGCGCAGCCTGCTGGTCACCAAGGGCACGGCCGAGACCCCCCACGGCGGCGGCAAGCGCCTCGAGATCGGTTCCGACGACTATCGCCGTCTGGTCCGTTGGATCGGGCAGGGCATGCCCGTCGGTCGCACCAACGCCCCCACCGTCCGGCGCCTGGAGGTCTTCCCCTCCGCCCGCACGCTGGCGCTCAACGCCGAGCAGCAGCTCGTGGTCACCGCCCACTACAGCGACGGGTCCGCCGAGGACGTCACCCGAAGCTCCCTCTTCGAGCCCAACGACAAGGACATGGCCTCCGCCGACGCCAACGGCCTGCTCAAGATCTTCAACCAGCCCGGCGAGTTCGCGGTCATGGTCCGCTATCAGGACAAGGTGGCCACCTTCCGCGCCACCATCCCGCTCGGGGCCCCGGTGGACCGCCTGCCGGTCGCCCGCAACTTCGTCGACGAACTGGTCTTCAAGCAGCTCAAGCTGGTGGGCATGCCCCCGAGCGAGATTTCCGACAAGCCGACCTTCCTGCGCCGCGTGACCCTGGACATCGCCGGCCGCCTGCCCACGGCGGACGAGGTCCGGGCCTTCGACGCCGACACGGCCCCCGGGGACCGCGACCGCGTGATCGATCGTCTCGTGGCCTCGACCGACTACGCCGACTACTTCGCCGGCAAGTGGGCCGCACTGCTGCGCAACAAGCGCACCGATCCCAAGCAGGCGCGGGGCACCATCGCCTTCCACGCCTGGGTCCGCGACAGCCTGGCGGTCAACAAACCCTACGACCGGTTCGTGCGCGAGGTGCTCACCGCCTCGGGCGATGTCTCCGAGAACCCGCCCGTGGCCTGGTACCGGCAGGTCCGCACGGTGCAGACCCAGCTCGAGGACGTCTCGCAGCTGTTCCTCGGCCAGCGCATGCAGTGCGCCCAATGCCACCACCACCCGTATGAGAAGTGGAGCCAGGCCGACTACTGGAGCTTCGGCGCCGCCTTCTCACAGGTGGCCTACAAGCCCGGAAGCCAACCCGGCGAGGAAGTCATCCAGCACCGCCGTGGCGAGGCCAAGGCCACCAACAAGAAAAACGGCCAGTCGGTCAAGCCCGCCGCCCTCGGGCAGTCGGCCTTCCAGCTGGAGGTCGACGACGACCCCCGGGTGTTCTTGGCCGACTGGATGACCTCGCCCAAGAACCCCTGGTTCGCCAAGGCGCTGGTCAACCGCTACTGGAAGCACTTCTTCGGCCGCGGGCTGGTGGACCCCGAGGACGACATGCGCGACACCAACCCGCCGAGCAACCCCGAGTTGCTCGACGCCCTGGCCGCACACTTCGTGGCCTCCGGGTTCGACCTCAAGGACCTGGTCCGGACCCTGTCCCGGAGCAGCACCTACCAGCTCAGCTCCGTGCCCAACGCCCACAACGCCAAGGACCGGCACCACTTCTCGCGCTTCTATCCCCGGCGCCTTCCCGCCGAGGTGCTGCTCGACTCGGTCAACACGCTGACGGGCTCCCGCAGCCAGTTCGAGGGCCTGCCCGCCGGCACCCGTGCGGTCTGCCTGCCGGACAACAGCTTCAACGCCCAGAGCTACTTTCTCACGGTGTTCGGCCGGCCCGAGGGCAGCAGCGCCTGCGAATGCGAGCGCAGCATGGAGGCCTCCCTCAGCCAGAGCCTGCACCTGCTCAACTCCAAGGACATCCAGGCCCGGTTGAGCGGCGACGATTCCCGCCCGGCCCGCCTGAACGCCGATTCCCGGCCCGATGCCGACAAGCTCTCCGAGTTGTACCGGATGGCCTACGCACGCACTCCGGCGGCCGACGAGATCCGCAGCGCCGTCGAGTACCTCGACCGCAAGGCCGCCGCGGCCAAACCTGGCAAGGACGCGGCCGAGACCGCCACGCTCCGTTCCAAGGCCCGCCGCGAGGCCTGGGAGGACCTGACCTGGGCCCTCCTGAACACCAAGGAGTTCCTCTTCAACCACTGACGCATGTCGCGGGTCTCCTGGGTCCTCCGGATCGCCCTGGCGTGGGCCGCCCTCGCCTCCGCCTGGGCCCAACTCCCGGCGCCTCGTCTGCTGACGGTCTTCCCGCCCGGCGGGGCCGCCGGATCCACGGTCGAGGTGACGGTGGCCGGTTCCGACCTCGACGAGGCCGTCTCATTGGTCTTCTCCGAACCCGGCGTGACCGGGGTCCCGGTGCCCGGCGCGTCCGACCGGTTCCGGGTGACCCTGCCGGCGAACCTGCCGGAAGGCCTGCTGGACCTCCGGGTGCTCGGGCGGCATGGCCTGTCCAACCCCAGGGCGTTCTCGGTCGGCGCGGCGGGAACCGAGCGGTCCTGGAAGGAGACACCGTCGTCCCCGGAGAAGGCCTTCGACCTGCCGCTCGAGTCGGTGGTGCAGGGG
>JBIKMQ010000512.1:0-2791 GCA_044359215.1 Candidatus Chromulinivoraceae bacterium | reverse complement strand
AGAGCACCATCCAGAAGATCTGGACCCTCGACGGGGAATTGGACGAAGCCTTCTGCCCCCAGAGCGTCACCCTGCAATTGGCCCACGACCTCGACATCAGTCGCGGCGACATGATCGTCGGACTCGATTCCTTGCCGGGCATGTCCAACGACTTGCTGGCCAAAGTCTGCTGGATGAATCCCCGCCCGCTCCAGAAGGGCCGGAAGTACTTCCTCAAGCACGCCACGCAAACCGTGCAAGCCGTGGTCACCTCGCTCGAGAGCCGTATCAACATCCAGACCATCGAGCCCGAATTCGAACCGGCGGAGTTGGCGATGAACGACATCGGTGAAATCCGCATCAAGACGGCCAAGCCCATCGTCTTCGACGGCTACGGAACCAACCGACTCACCGGAGCCTTCATCCTGATCGAGCAGGGCACCAACGCGACAGTTGCCGCCGGCATGCTCAATCCGCCGATGGAAGCCGTGAAGCCCGAGTACAACGACTTCGCCATCTGAGAGCCTGAGTGCCGCCCTGAGAGAAAATAGTTTCTCGGGCGGTGGCCAGCGCCCCGGTGATTGGTTGGAACTAATCCTGGCCCGATCCATTGGGACGGAGGTAGTCGTCAACGCAAACACTGACCCGATCATGGAGCACGCCGATTCCAAGAGGCATACGATCCGGGTCGTGCCCCTCGATGACCCCGATGAACCCCATGTTCCCGGCCCGCTGGATTGCATAGGCGCGATCCTTTCCGACAAGTACCGCCTTGAACGCCTCCTGGGGAGCGGTGGGATGGGCTCGGTGTATTTGTCCACCCACATCGGGACCGGGCGTGATGTCGCCCTGAAGCTGATCGCTCCGCAGTTCATGCGGAATGCCCACTTCGTAGAACGTTTCCGACGCGAGGCGCGTGCGGCGGGCCGGTTGCGTCATCCGCACATCGTCGATGTCACCGACTTCGGATTCGCACGGTTGGGTGATGACGAAGTGGCCTACCTGGTCATGGAATACCTCGACGGTTGCAGCTTGGGCCAGGTGCTCCGCGAAGAAAAGAGCCTGCCGTTGCCCCGCGTGGTGGAGATCCTCGACCAAGTTTGCTCTGCGGTGCAGGAGGCTCACCAGAACGGCATCGTCCACCGCGACCTCAAGCCCGACAACATCTGGCTCGAGCCCGACCGCCTTGGGGGCTTCCGCGCCAAGGTGCTCGACTTCGGCATCGCGCAATTGGTCGATGAAAGCGCCCATGGAATGACTGCTCCCGCGGCCCCGAATGACGCCGCCCAGAACGACACTGGCGATTCTGCCGAGGCGGTTCTTCCGGGAATCCAGACCGCGGCCTTGACCCGGGTGGGATCGGTTTTGGGAACCCCGCTGTATATGTCTCCGGAGCAATGCCGGGGAGAGGCCCTGGATGCCCGATCGGACATCTACAGTCTGGGGATCATTGCCTACCAGATGCTCTCGGGTTCCCCGCCGTTCACGGGTGAGGTGGCTTCGGTGCTTCAGGCGCACCAGTCGACGCCTCCAGCAACCTTGCGGCAACGCCGCCGTGCCGTCCTCGAGGCGCACGACTCCAAGGCTCCGGCCATCTTGCGGCAACGTCGCCCGCGCCTGCCCGCGGGTGTGGATCGCGTGGTCTTGTCGGCGCTGGATAAGGATCCGGCTCGCCGACCGCCCACGGCGATGTCGCTAGCCAATGGTCTCAGGGCCCATGCCCAAGGTCTGGGGTCCGTTTACCGTCGAGCCTTCGCGCTCTACAGTGAGCATTTTCCGGCCATTATCCGGCTCTCGGCCTTGGCCCATGTGCCGTTGATCCTCGTGGTGCTGATCACCATTGGGCTGGGCATTGCGCGGGTGGAAACCCAAGGGCCCGGCGGCATCGCTCTCACCGTCTTTTTCCGTGTGCTGAACCCCCTGGCTACGCTGCTGGCCGCGACCATCATCTCCGGCGTCTTGACCGTCTTAGCGGCCCAGTGGGAAGTGGCTCCGCTCAAGGTGCTTCCGCTGCGCTGGGCGTTTGACTTTCTGCGCCGCCGGCGCTGGTCCCTGCTCAAGACCGCCGTCCTGTCGCTGGTCCACGTCTTGTTCGGATTCGTATTGTTGGTCATCCCGGGATTCGTGATCTGGGCGCGGGAATCGTTCTGGGCCCCGGTAGTGCTCATGGAAGGAATCGACGGCCGTGAGGCCTTTCGCCGCTCGCGTCAGTTGGCGAGTCGGTGTCGATGGGCCGTGGGCTTGACCGTGGTCCTCCAAGTGCTCGTTCCGGCGATCGTGCAGGGGGTGCTCGGAATGAATCCGGCCGTAGCCCAAGGTGAGGCTTGGTCGGCCCGCCAGGCCTGGGTGGAGTTGTCGTCGTTGGTGGGCATCATCACCACGCCTCTGATGTCTCTGGTGGTGGCGCAGCTGTACCTCAAGGCGCGTCAACTGGGAGGTGAGACGCTCGGGGAGATGATGTCCCGCGCCGATGGCGATACGGGTCTTGCCGAGTGGGAACGACGCATGCGAGTCCGACTTCCACGAACCCGTGTCGATTCGTTGGCAACAGCGGGACCGAATCCGCGGTCTGGAGGTTGAACTCTCTGGCGACAGATGTGAGTCACCCGGTTTCGTGCGCCCAAGCGAGGTCGCCGATCCCCGATTTCAAGCTGGCGGACCGCAGGCCCCGTGGCTTCACTTCTGTTGTGGAGACCCCTGAATTCAAGTTCTTTTGTTCCCACTGCGACCAACCGCTCCAATGCGAGGCGCGGTTCGCCGGGCGCCAGATTCAATGCCCGGGCTGCAAGCACCTGATCCGCATTCCCAATCC
>JBIKMQ010000510.1:0-2793 GCA_044359215.1 Candidatus Chromulinivoraceae bacterium | reverse complement strand
TGATCCGGTAGCCGAATCGGGCGGCATCGGCGCCACCCAGGCGATCGATCGCACCGAGGATGTCCTCCGCCAGGCGCCCATCGTGGGCTCCCGCCTCGATGATCTCGACCGGACCGTCCGCCAACCCGTGAACTCCCGGGACCACGTCCAGGATCCATCGGGCAAGCAACTCCCCGAACAACGGCCCGACCGAGACGCTGGTGATGAAATCACCGCCGCGCCCGACCACCCGCTCCAACCGCTCGTAGTAACCCAGTCCCGGCTCGTAGAGCGCCAGCTCCATGTACCGGGCGAACGGGATGGCCCCGCCGGCAGCCGAAATCTCCCCGCGCATCCGGCCCACCAGATCAAGCGGTTCCCCAGCGGCGGCCTTCATGACGCGGCCAGGATCCGGTTGACGCCCCAGACGGCTTGAGCACCACCGTCGCGATGGCTCAGAACGGTCTGGCGCGAACCGGCCACCCGGGAGTGCGCCCGCAGGACGGAAGCTCCCCGACGGCGACGGATCCCGCGGAACTCCCTCTGGTCTGTGGCCGCCCAGGCAAACCATCGTCGCGGCACGTGCTGCATGGGACGCATCAGAGCCGAGGCACCCGGGACGGGCAAGACGCAGGAACCCATGCCCACGCGGGGAGACAACGCGTGGTCCATCGCCGGCCCCACGGAAACTTGTTCCTTGAAGGCCTCCGCAGGGCCCCAACGCCGCGTTGACCTTCGCCGGCATGGTTCTTACCGTCCCGGCGCTTTATGCACGTTCTCGTCTGCGACCCCATCTCGCCCTGCGGCATCGCGTTCTTCCAGGCCCGCCCCGAATTCAAGGTGACCGTCCTGTCCAAGCGGCTGCCCGAGGCCGAGCTGTTGCCGCTGCTGGCCGACGTCGAAGCCATCGTGGTGCGCTCCGAGACCAAGGTCACCAAGGCGGTGCTCGAGGCGGCGCCGAAACTGCGCGTGGTCGGCCGGGCCGGCGTCGGCGTCGACAACGTGGACGTGGCCGCCGCCACCCAGCGCGGCGTGGTGGTGATGAACACCCCGGCCGGCAACACGGTGACCACGGCGGAGCTGACCTTCTTCATGCTCGGGGCCCTGGCCCGCAAGATCCCCGCCGCCTGCGCCACGATGGTCGCGGGCAAGTGGGACCGGAAGGCCTTCCAGGGCACCGAGATCCAGGGCAAGACCCTCGGGGTGCTGGGCATGGGCCGCATCGGCTCCGAGGTTGCCAAGCGCGCCATCGCCTTCGGCATGCGCGTCGTGGCCTATGATCCGTTCCTCTCCGAGGCCCGGGCCCGCCACCTGGGCGTGGAGCTGGTCGCCGACACCGATGCCGTCTACCGCGTGGCCGACTTCATCACCGTGCACATGCCGGTGACGCCCGACACCCGGGGCATGATCAACGCCGAGGCCATCGCCAAGATGAAGCCGGGGGTGCGCATCGTGAACTGCGCCCGCGGCGAGATCGTGCATGAGGCCGACCTGGTCGCGGGCCTGGAGTCGGGCAAGGTGGCCGGGGCGGCCCTCGACGTCTTCGCGGCGGAGCCGCTCGCCGCGGACCACAAGTTCCGCACGCTGCCCAACGTGGTGCTGACCCCGCACCTGGGCGCCAGCACCGAGGAGGCCCAGGAGAAGTGCGGCCTCGAGGTGGCCGAGATCATCAGCGCCTTCCTGCTCACCGGCGAGGTCCGCAACGCGGTGAACCTCCCCGGGGTGGACGCCAAGGCCTTCGAGCAGGTGCAGCCCTACGTGGCGCTGGGCGAGAAGCTCGGCAGCCTGCTGGGTCAGCTCGCGCCGCCCGGCGTGGACCGCCTGTACATCACCTTCGGCGGCAAGGCCCAGGAGCTGCCGGCCACCGACCCCGTGACCCGCGCCATCCTCAAGGGCTACCTCAGCGCCGGCGGGTCGGGACCCAAGGACATCAACAACATCAACGTGCGGAGCATCGCGTCGAACCTCGGCCTGACCGTCGAGGAGAAGAAGTCTGACGAGCCGGTCACCTTCAACGAGTGGCTCCACGTGCAGCTCTTCCACGGGAACACCAAGGTCGGCAGCGCGGGCGGCACCTTCTTCGGATCGACGCAGAACCCCCGCATCGTGCGGGTTTCGAGCACACCGGTGGAAATCCCGACCTCGGGCACCATCCTGCTGCTCAACAACCAGGACCGCCCCGGCATGGTAGGCAAGCTCGGCAGCATCCTGGCCGACCACAACGTGAACATCGCCAGCATGAGCCTCGGCCGCGAGACCGAGGGCGGGCTGGCCCTCACGGTACTGGTGCTCGACAGCCGTCCGCCCAAGGCCTGCCTTGACCAGCTCGCCGCCGACCGGTCGATCTCCAACGTCCGCGTGGTGACGCTCTGAGGAGGGCCGCAGCTCGGACAAGGGTTGGGAGCCAGCCCAAAGACGACTGGCCCAAAGACGACTGGACCCAATCCGAAGACACCGTGGAGCGGCCTCACGACTCGCAAGGGCCCGGCGCCCGTGAGGCCTGACGCCCGACGGGTGTTGGGCCGTCGGACCGGGCTCGCCAAACCGGCGGCTCAACCCACGAAGCCCGGTCGGTAGGCGGTCTTCACCCAAGCGTTGGCCGAAGGCAGGTTCCGCACCTTCATCGCCTTGGCATCCCACTCGAGGCGCTGGCCCGCGCGGATGGCCAGGTTGCCCAGCAACAGGGTCTCGGTGACCGGGCCGGCGAGGTCGAAGGCCGAGAGGGCCCTGGGGCCTCCTTTGCACGAGAGTTTGGAATAGTTGTATTGTGAACTCTAGTTTTGTGGATTTTTTTCGTATGGCTTGTTGTTGGTG
>JBIKMQ010000509.1:0-2797 GCA_044359215.1 Candidatus Chromulinivoraceae bacterium | reverse complement strand
CCACCCACCGCCCGGCCCTTGATCTGGGCCTTCGGCCGGACAATCACGCTGCCGTCGGCCTGCCCCACCGGCTGGTCCGGCGTCAGCGAGAACTCCAGGAAGAGTCGGCTGACCTTGGGGGCGTTGAACCTGCCGAGGTGTCCGACATCCCAGGTGACCGAACCCGGGGTGTCGCTGACCCGGTGGGTGATGAAGGCCCTCGAGGAATCGCACTCGTCGGCCTTGGTGGGCCAGGACGGCTCGATGTCGGCCGCCGCGGGATCCTTGCTGCCGCTGAGCGACTGGAACTTCATGCCCGGGAAGTTGGCGAACCACATGTAGGGCGTGTACACCATCGCCGCCGGGGTGTCCCACCCGCCATAGTCCTTCGTCGAGGCATCGGCGAAATTGGTCATGCTCGCGTAGTTGAGCCACAGCTTGCCGAAGGTCTTGGCCGTGATGGGGCAGATCAGCACACGGGTCTCCTGCAGGTACTTGCCCTTGAGCGAATCGACGATGCTGTCCTTGCGCCCACTGGTGCGGTGGTAGTCGGGGCTGCCGTCGTCGTGCTGCTGGAACTTCCCGCGGTTGTCGTCGGCGTACAGGATCTGCGGAAGATACTGGCTGCGGATGTTGTTCACGCAGACGATGCGGCTGCCCCGGTACTTGGCCTTGGCCAGCGCCGGCAGGAGCATGCCCGCCAGGATCGCGATGATCGCGATGACCACGAGCAGTTCGATCAACGTGAACGCCTCCCGACGCGGAAGGCTCGGGCGTTGGGCAATCATGGCGGGAACGGGTGCGGGGATCGGTTGGATCAAGGACACCGCCACCGGTTTTGTCAATGGACCCCGGCCGGTTGGCCGCCATTCGGCGGGTCGGCGGCGTCTCAACGGAGTCCGATCTGAGGATCCGCCCCCCGGTCGCCTAATGCTGGCCACCGCCGGGGCGGGCGTTCTTCTTCCAAGGCATGTCGGGAAACTTCTCGGGCATCTTGAAGGCCTGGGCCTTGGGTTGGGCCATGCGGAGTTCGGAGTCCTCTTCTTCCGCGGGCTTGGTTCCCGGGGCGGACATGTTGCCCTTCCAGGAGGCGATGCGCGCCTGCAGGCCGTGCTTCTCGGCGGTCTGCTTGTCGCCCGACTTCATGTAGAAGAGCGAGAGGTTGGTGTGCACCAGTTGCTCGTTGGGCTTGAGCTTCTCGGCGCGATGGCCCTCGGCGATGGCCGTGGCGTAATCGCCCAGACGGTAATGGCACATGGCCAGGCCCAGACGCGCGTCGAAGTGGTCGGGATCTTCGGCCAGGATGGCCTGGAACTTCGAAATGGCCACCGCGTACTCGCCGGTCGAGTAGTCGAACATGGCGTCGTCGAATTGATCTTGGTGGCTGGACATAGGCTCGGTCGGGAGGACTGGTAGCCTGCCCTCGCCCCGCCCACAACTGCGGAGCCGACCTTGCCCGGTGGCGACCGCCACCGCAGTCTCTGGGTCCCAGAGCATGAGCCACGGTGCCTCCCTCCGACTGCTGTCGACCGACTTCGACGGCACCATCCACGACGATTTCGGCGACCCGAAGATCCCCCACGCGCTGCAGGAACGCATCGCGGCGTTCCAGGCGCGCGGCGGGCATTGGGTCATCAACACCGGCCGCGACATGGCCAGCCTGATGGAGACCCTTGGCCGGGCCCGCGTCTCGGTGCAGCCCGACTACCTGATCCTCGTGGAGCGGGAGATCTACGAGCGGAAACACGACCGGTTCGTGCCGGTGGAACCCTGGAACAGCCGCTGCACCGACGACCACGCCCGCCTGTTCGGATCGCTGGCCACGGAACTGGAACAGCAGATCCAGTCGCTGTCGGCGCGCCATGAGGCCACCTTCTACGCCGACCCGTTCTCGCCCTTGTGCGCCATCGCCCGTTCGAACCTGCAGATGGACGAGATCCACGCCGAGCTGGACGCCTTCTGCGAACGGCATCCCGAACTGGTGGCGGTGCGCAACGACATCTACGTGCGCCTGAGCCATCGGGGCTACAGCAAGGGCACCGCCCTGTCGGAACTGGGCCGGATCCTCGGCATCGGGCCCGAAGCGCGGGTGGCCGCCGGCGACCATCTCAACGACCTGCCCATGCTGCGTCGCGAGCACGCCCATCACCTCGTCTCGCCCTCGAACGCACTGGCGGCCGTGCAGATGCAGGTGCTGGCCGAGGGCGGATGGGTCGCCAAGAAGACCGCCGGCCACGGCACCCTCGAGGGCCTCGTCCGGCTTGGGCTCTGAACCACCCCGAGACCGGGCCGATTCCATGTCCGATCCGCAACTGACCGAGGCGTTCTTCGCCAAGGCCGCCGGCTGGGAAGTGATGAAACACGCCCGGGCGCTGCTCGCCTCGGGCAAGGTTCTCTCCTCGAACTGGACGCCCCCGTTGCTGAAGGGCGTGGTGGTGTCCGACGCGACTTCGCTGCGGGCCGGATTGGTGATCCGCCACGAACTGGACATCGAGAATGTCTGCCCCTGCCGGCAATCCCGGGAGTGGGGCACCCTTTGCGCCCATTCGGTGGCCGTCGGCCTGCACCACCTGAAGCCGGCTCCGGTGGCACCGCCGCCGGTTCCGGGGACGGCCTCCTCCTCCTCCCAGCGCCCCGGCGCCCCGGCGTCCCCGGTCGTCACCGGACGCCCCATGGCCTCCAACAAGGACCCGGTGCGGCTGCAGCGGTCCGAGACCGGGCGGCCCCTCGAAGTCCATGTGGTCTTCCCGCCCAACCTCGCCGACGCAATCCGTCGAGACCGGGTGATGGTGATGTTCGTGGGGCTCACCGCGAGCCA
>JBIKMQ010000508.1:0-2800 GCA_044359215.1 Candidatus Chromulinivoraceae bacterium | reverse complement strand
CGCCCTGCGTCTGCTCCGGGAATGCGGCTGGAACATCCGCAACGTCGCCGTGACCCAGGGCAGCAACCGCGCCCGCCAGGCCGAGCGGTGGACCGAGCTGCAGGCCGCCTGTGCCTACATGGGCTTCGGGCTGATCCAGACCGCCCCGAACGGCCTGGAAAAAGTCACCCCCAAGTGCCGGGCCGACGAGCCGGCGGTCTGGGCTCCCATGGTCGGGCGCATCGCCGAGATCCTCCGCACCGAGGCTCCGGCGGCCATCTTCGTCCCGCATGCCGCGGATTGGAACGGCACCCACATCGGCACCCACCACCTGGTGATGGATGCCCTGGCCACCCTCGGCCCGGACTTCCAGACCGTCCTCATCGAGACCGAATACTGGGGCCAGATGACACGCCCCAACCTCATGGTGGAAATCGGCGAGAACGACCTCACCGACCTGGTGAGCGGCATCTCCTTCCATGCCGGCGAAGTGAAGCGCAACCCCTTCCACCTGCTCCTCCCGGCCTGGATGCAGGACAACGTCCGGCGCGGCAGCGAACTGGTCGGCGGCCAGGGCGGTGCGGCCCCGGACTTCGGGTTCGCGACGCTCTACCGGCGCTGCCAGTGGCGGCAGGGCGCGGTCGTGGAGATCCAGCAGGGCGGACTCAACCTGGGCCTGAAGGATCGCCCGGACTCCTTGTTCCCGGCGTGAACACCCGCCCGCTCTCCGGTCCCGAGATCCCGACGACCGAGGCCCGGCATCAGGCCTTGCGCGAACGGCTGGCCGCCTACGGCAGCTGCGTTGTCGCCTATTCCGGCGGCGTGGACTCGGTCTTCCTCGCCAAGGTCGCGCACGAGGTGCTCGGGGAGCGTTCGCTGGCCGCGATCGCCGATTCGCCCAGCCTGCCGCGCCGTGAACTGCAGGAGGCGCTGGACATCGCCGGGCGGTTCGGGATCCCCGTCCGCGTGGTCGAGACCCGGGAGTTCAACGACCCCCGATACCTCGCCAATCCCGAGAACCGCTGCTACTTCTGCAAGCACGCCCTGTTCCGGGAACTCGAGCCCATGGCACGCCAACTGGGTTATCGGGTGCTGGCCTATGGCGAAAACGCCAGCGACTTGGGTGACCATCGCCCAGGGGCCAAGGCCGCCGACGAGTTCCAGGTCCGGGCCCCGCTCAAGGAGGTGGGACTGACCAAGGAGGAGATCCGCCGGCTCAGCGCCCAACTCGGCCTGCCGACCGCCGACAAGCCCCAGATGGCCTGCCTGAGTTCCCGCATCCCCACCGGTGAGGCCGTCACCGAGCAGAAGCTCCGCATGGTCGAGGAGGCCGAAGCCTTCCTCCGCGACCAGGGGTTCCACGACGTGCGGGTGCGCCACCATGAGCTCGGCGGTGCGCTCAAGGGACATCTGGCCCGCATCGAGGTCGGACCCTCGGAGTTCGGGCGCTGGCAGGAGGCCGAGGTGCGCGAATCGACCGTCTCCCGGCTGAAGGTGCTGGGCTACGGCCTGGTCACCGTCGACCTGCATCCCTACCGGCGTGGGCCCGCCCCGATCGCCTTCCGCGCGGCCTGAGGCGGGACCGCCGCCCAAAACCACCGGCCTAGACCGCCGCCCGAAACCGACACCGTTGCTTCAGCGGGCGACATCCACGCCGGCGCTGGCATGTTGCCGCACGCGTTCCGAAGGTGTCGGTTTCCAATCATCGCCCGGATCCGGGTTTGGACTTCTCCAATCCCGGGCCATGTTGGATCACGATGTCGGACCCGGTTTCCCAAGGCCCGCTGCTGGCGGCCAGCGACGTGCACCATGCCTACGGCGAACGCACCGTGCTGGCCGGCGTCTCGCTGGCGATCCGGGCCGGCGAGCGCGTGGCCCTGACCGGGCCCTCCGGTTCCGGCAAGACCACCCTGCTCAACTTGCTGGGCGGCGTGGACCGGCCCACCGCGGGCCACATCGACTTTGACGGCACCCGCCTCGACGACCTCGATGGCGACGGTCTGGCCGCCCTGCGCCGCCGACACGTCGGCACCGTGTTCCAGTTCTTCCACCTGCTGCCCACCTTGAGCGCCTTCGAGAACGTGGAGCTGCCGCTCCAGTTGCTGGATGTGCACGCCGCCGAGCGCCGGGACCGGGTCGCCTCGCTGCTGGAGCGCGTGGGCGTCGCCCACCGGGCCGATGCCCCTCCGGGCGAACTCTCCGGCGGTGAGATGCAGCGCGTGGCCATCGCGCGCGCGCTCGTCCACCGGCCCAGGCTGCTGCTCGCCGACGAGCCCACCGGCAACCTCGATTCCCGCAACGGGGAGCGCATCCTCGAGCTCCTGCGCGAACTCAGCGACGAGACCGGCACCGCGCTGGTGCTCGTCACCCACAGCCCGGATGCCGCGGCGATCTGCCATCGCGAGATCCGCCTGCGCGACGGTCGGATTGCCTCCGAGCATCTGTCCTCGCGCCCCGTCGACACCCGCCCATGAGCCGGTCGACCCCACCCCAGGTCCAGCGGCTGCTCTGGACGCGGTTCAGCTGGCGGCACGCCCGTCAGGCCCCGTGGACCACCGCCTTGCTGGTGCTCACCCTCGCCCTCGGCGTGGCCGTGTACCTGGCCATCCGCCTGGCCAACCGGGCGGCGGTCTCGAGCTTCCGCAACTTCACCGACGTGGTCACGGCCGAGAGCGATGGCATGATCCTCGCCCCGGCGGGCAGCCTGCCTGAGTCGCTGCTGGGCGGCCTGCGAGAACGCTTCCCAGACACCCCGGTCCACTGGGTGCCGGTGCTGGAGAGCACCGCCGTGGAACCCGGCGACGGCTCCGAGGGAATCATC
>JBIKMQ010000507.1:0-2806 GCA_044359215.1 Candidatus Chromulinivoraceae bacterium | reverse complement strand
GAAATCCTCGCCTTTCTGGCCCTCCTGATGCGGTCGGGCCGGCTGCGCGAACAGCCGGTGTACATCGGGGGTCTGGGTCGGGTCTTCACCGAGATCTACGACCTGCAGTCCAACCGGACCCACCGGCACCACCCGAACCTCAAGCTCACCCATGCGCTGAACCTCCAGGTGGTCTCTACCAACGACATCGAGTCGATGTCGCTGCGGGGTGGCCGCATCTGCGTGATGACCGCCGGCATGATGAGCGAGAATACCGGTGCGCACGCCCTGGCCGCCCGCATCGTCGGTGACGAGCGCCACGGCATCTTCTTCGTCGGCTACGCCGACTCGGAAACCCCCGGCGGACGCCTCAAGGCCGCCAAGCCCGGCGAACGGTTCCACTTCAGCCCCTCGGTCGGCCAGTTGACCCGCAACTGCGAGGTCTTCGACCTCGACCTGACCGCCCACGCCAACCGCGACGACCTCGTGTCCATGGTGTCCGAGGTCGATCCGCGTGTGGTGGTCCTCGGCCACGGGGATGCCGATGCGCGCGGGTGGATCCGTGAGCAGATCCACTCCCGGCACCCGAAGATCAAGGTGCTCGAGCCCGGCCCGGGCCAGGCGCTCGACCTCTGACCGACGCCCCCGAGGGGATCCCCCGGCCATGAGTGCGGTGCAGGTCTTCCTGGCGGTGCTGCTTCTGCTGCACCTGTCGGAGTTCTGCGTGTGGGTGCCGGCCGGAAGACTCCTCTTCCGGCGTCGGGGACGGGCCTGGGAGGTCGCCCGGGGCGCTGGGATCGTGCGCACAGTCCGGGGTTCGCTCCACGCGGTGTGGCCTCTGCCTGGATTGGCCCGGGCCCACGTGGTCGAGGACAGTCCGGCGGAGGTACCCAGCGTCACGGACCCGGCATCGGCTTCCGCCCATCCACGTCCATTGTGCCCGTTGGATCCCGCAGCGATCGCCCGCCGGCGGGCCGAGGTGGCCAAGGCCTTCGCGCCCCTGCGCTGGATCTCCGTCACGCTCCTGGTGCTGGCGTGGGTGGCGGCCCCGGTCTCGCTGGCCTTGCGGGGAGTCGGACCGACCGTGTGGATCCTGGCCCCAATCGCGCTCCTGTTGATGGGGATCGACGCGGTGTTCCTGGCACGCCGGCACCGGCGGGAGTTTCCCGGTTGGGAGGACGAGCGCTGGCGCCTGGTGCTCTCGGCCTGCCTGTCCCCGCTGGCGGCCGTGAGGTCCTGGGACCTCGCCCAGAAGGAGGCCCTGATGGGCTGCGACCCGGTGGCGGTCGCCGCCGCCCTGCCAGGCTTCCGCGACTGGGAATCGTTCGCGGCCGGGCGATGGCGTCGGATGCGGTTTCCTGCCGGCCAGGTCGCCGACATAGGGGTGGCGGCGATTCGTGCCAGCGATCTTCTGGCCGCCCTGGAGCGGATGGCCCGTGACCGGGGAATCGACCCGGGGGCCTGGGAGGCGCCCCCGGTGCCCGACGATCCCTCGCACACCCGCTACTGTCCGAGGTGCCGCGCCCAGTACACCGAACGCGCCCCCTCCTGCCGGGACTGCGGCGGACGGCCGCTCATGCCGTTGACGGTCTCCGCCTGAGGCCCCGTCCCGTCCCCGGCCGCGACCAGGCCGGTCAATGCAGGATGCACAGGTCGTGGCGATGGGCCATCAGCTCGGCGTCGCGGTCGAGGAACCAGTCCAGTCGCGCGTCCGTCTCGTCGTGGTCGATCTCCCGCGCCATGAGCAGGTAGGTCGCGTAATGGTTGCCCTCCGACTCGACCAGCGACTGGTAGAAGCGCGCGAGTTCCGGTTCGGAACCCGCGAGGTGCGCAGCGAGGATCTGGAACTTCTCGCAGCTGCGCCCTTCGATCAGCGCGCACACCACCAGGTGGTCGATGGCTGACTCCCGGCGCCCCTGGCGGACTCCGCGCATCATGCCGGTGATCCACTCGCTGCGTTGGGGTTGGCCGAAAGGCCAGCCGCGCTCTTCCAGCAGGCCGAGCACCAGCTCGAAATGCTGCAGCTCCTCGATGGCGATCCGGTTCAGGTCATGGACCTTGGGAAAGAGTTCCCGGTATTTCTCGAGGTGGATCGCCGTCGTCGCCGCCTTGCGCTCGAGGTGGGCGTGGTCCACCAGCAGGTCCTCGAGGCGGCGGGTGACGCGGTCGGCCCATCCCCCATCCACCGGGCAGCGCAGCATCAGCATGGGGACAGGCTATCGGCGATCGGCGGGGCCGTCGATATGGGTGAAAGGTCGGCGCAAGCCCAACCGGAACGGCAGCCTCATCCATGGGATTCCGCCGACCCGAAGCTGCGCCTGAACGGGCGGGCGTGGGCGGGTCGTCTGGGGGCTGGAGACGACGGCCCCGATGTGGACAGCTGGTGTCATCGGGAGGAGCAGCCATCAGGATCCACCGCCAGAATGGGCGCCGACGCGTTGAAGAATCACGCATGCCGATGTGAGAACCTCACCGTGCCGGGCAAGTGCAAGGACATCAGCGCCAGCAGGCCTTTGGACGCCTGATTCCAGGCAGCGACCGCTGTCCTGACGCCCCATCGGGTGTCCATCGGCACCAACGCCCAGAACGACCCTTGTCCGCCCCACCGAAAAAAATTTTCCAAAAAGGAGTTGTCAGGGCGGAGGCCATCGGCTTAGATGTTCTCGTTCTTACGAACGGTGCGGTTGCCAACGCAAACGCAAGCGGGGTGAGGACGGCAGCTCAGCTGAGTCGGTCGAAGCTGAAAGAATCTTCGACGGATTTTTTCGTCGCCTGAAAGGGCGGCTTTTTCATCTCCGGAAACGGAGGTGTCAAGGGTTGGGGGTTT
>JBIKMQ010000506.1:0-2808 GCA_044359215.1 Candidatus Chromulinivoraceae bacterium | reverse complement strand
CGGCCTGCCGCAGCGGGCGGAAGGACACGCTCACTTGAATAGCCTTGCGGCTGAACCAGTCGGTCAGCCGGTACATCGGGACCGCCACGCCGGCCGCCACGAGCAGAAGGATTCCCCAAGTCTTGCGATCCATGGAGGGAGCGGACGTTTTCCACCCCGGGGGGCATTCGACAGAATCTCCGGGCACCGGCGGCGATCCCGACGGGCCCGCCCCTCAAAAAAAACCGCCAACTCTAAGAATTTGCCAATTCCGTAAAATCACCGACACCGGGTGGACCCATGCCACCCGGTCGTGCTTCGATCCCCCAATCCATCTGCCCGACCCGTTGCCCATGATTCCCGACCGCCCCACGGCGCGCCCGACCGGCGCCCGAGCCGCCTTCACCCTCATCGAACTGCTGGTGGTCATCGCCATCATCGCCATCCTGGCGGGCATGCTCCTGCCGGCCCTGGCCCGGGCCAAGGAGAGCGCCAAGAAGATCTCCTGCGTGAACAACCTGCGCCAACTCGGCATCGCAACCGCGCTCTACACGGGCGAGAACCAGGGCCTGTACCCCGAACGGAACGTCGGACCCCGGTGGTGCGAGCGTCTCTGGCCAACCTTCCGGACGGTGCAGGTCCTCGTCTGCCCCAGCGACGTGGGATCGGCGGGCAAGAACAAGCCGGCCACGGCCGAGACCCGGACCAACCTCGTGGCCGACTCGGCCCCGCGCACCTACATCATCAACGGGTGGAACGACGCGCTCGAACGGCAGATGACCAGCGCGGGCGAGGCCTTCAACATGGGGTCCATCATGGGCCGCACCATCTCCGAGAGCGTGATCACCGAACCCTCCGAGACCATTCTGTATGGCGAAAAGCTCTACCCCATCGGGCACTTCTTCATGGACCTCCTGGAGGGCACCCTGGGCAACGACAACGAGGTGCTCAACCATGCGGTGCACAACAGCACGGTGCGGTCGGACCGGGGCGGCTCGGCCAACGGCGGCTCGAACTTCTCCTTCGCCGACGGGTCCACCCGCTACCTGCGCTACCGAAGGTCGCTCTCGCCGATCAACCTCTGGGCAATCACGCCGCAGTGGCGCACCAACACGATGAATTAGCCCGGCCCGAGGCCTGACCACGGGTCCCGGCAGGCCCGCGTCAGCGACGATCTCCGCGACGTCCCGGAATTTGCTCCTCGACGAAGCGCACACGGATGCCCGGGGCGGGTCCGGGGGCCAACGGAGACCGGGGAGCGAAGGGACGCGCCGCCGAAGCGCCGCCGGGGCGGGTCAGGAACAGGGCCACGAGCGCCTGGGAGCATCCGGCGGCAAACAGGGCCGCAATCCACGGCCAACGCGCCCAACCCTGACCCCACTGGGCCCAGAGGATGGCGCTCAAGACCACCACCAGGTCGCCGGCGACCAGCGCCGGCACGATCCAGCCCGGCAACGACGCAGACGCAGACGCAGACGCAGACGCAGACGCAGACGCAGACGCAGACGCAGACGCAGACGCAGACGCAGGCGCAGACGCTGGCGCCGAGGCCGGCGCCGGTTGCCCCGCCGGGGGACCTCCCGCGGCCGGTCGCACCCCACGATCCGACCCGGGCGTCGCGAGCGGGGACGTCGCCGGGGAAGGTGTTGCCGCCGAAGGCGCGGGCGACGGCGCGATGGACTCGACGGTGGCCTCCTCCGACACGAGTCGAGCCGGCGGCTCCGCGATCCCGGCGATCCCGGCGATCCCGGCACTCCCGGGCATCTGCGCGCCAACTCCGCGGTCGGAGGGAACCGCCTCGGAATCCACCTCCCCCGCCCTACCCTGGGCCGGGGCCGGGGCCGAAGCCGTGGCGGCCAGAACCTCGGACGGTTCGAGGACCGTCGGGCTCGCCGATCCCTGGTCAGGCACGGCCGGAACCGCCGTTTCGGCGGTGCCCAGCGGATCGGACCCGTCGGCCGGAGGCGTCTTCGCCACGACCAGACCAGGTGCCTTCACGGCACCCCGTCCGGTTTCCTCCTGCAGCAGACTGGCCAAGCCGCGCCCGAGCGCTGGTTTCGACATACGCGGGACGGATCGTTCGACCTGCCGCCGCCGGCTTCAACCAGTTTTCACCGCCGCCGGCGCGATTTCCCGGGGTGGACCCTCGCCGCCCGCGCCCGGCCGGATCCCCCAGCGGAACGGATCATCGGGGGCCAGCAGCAGGGTGGCCTCTGCCGTGACATGGGCGCTGCCGGTGATCACCGGCAGGATGCGGCCCAAGGCGCGATCCTCCCATCGGAACCCGGCCCGGAAGAAGGTGCCGAGGATGCCTTCCTGGATCCACTCCTGTCCCTCGGCCAGCTTCCCGTCGGCGGCCAGGCAGGCCAGCTTGGCGCTGGTGCCGGTGCCGCAGGGCGACCGGTCGTAGGCCTTGCCGGGGCAGAGCACGAAGTTGCGCGAGTGCCCCCCGCGACCCGGCGGACCGAACAGCTCGACATGGTCGACCTCCGGGAACCCCTGCGTGTTGACCGCCTGCCGGATCCTCCACGACGCGTCGGTCAGGCTCTCGACGTTCGCCAGGGTCAGTTCCCAGGCCGGCGAGCGGACCAGGAAGAACCAGTTCCCACCCCAGGCCACGTCCCCGACGACTTCCCCGATCCCAGGCACCGGCACCGCGACCGAGGCCCGGAGCCGGTAGGAGGCCACGTTGGCCACGGACACCTGACCGTCGGCATGGAGCGTCGCCGACACCGGGCCGACGGGCGTGTCGATGCGGTGGGTGCCGGGACGCGCCCGCCCGAGGTGGGCCAGCGTGGCCATCAGCCCGATGGTGCCGTGACCGCACAT
>JBIKMQ010000505.1:0-2812 GCA_044359215.1 Candidatus Chromulinivoraceae bacterium | reverse complement strand
GTTCCAGGCGCCATTGGGATCCTGAGATCGTCTGGCCCACGACCAAGCCTCCCAACACCCGGTGGCGTTGGGCGACGGTGAGTTGGCGGGCGCTGAAGCGGACCGCCGTCACTGGCTTGGCCTCGACCGTGGCGATCAGGGAATCGAGCGGCACCGTGCCGAACCGGAGTTCGGTGGCTCCGGCCGCCGCCTTCACCTTGAAGCCCGCCTCCAGCAGGACCGAGGTGCCCGCCGGGGCCGCCTCGCCGGCCGGCCTCCAGAGGACGGCCCCGACACGCCCCTCGGCCGCCCCCTTGCGGTTGTCGAGGAACGAGGCATTGCCCGGGGCGCGGAGCCCGACGAATTCGAGGGCCTTGGGATCGAACTCCAGGTTGAAGGAGAAGGCGTTCTCGTTGCCGACACCCTGCAGGGTCACCGGCACCCAGGCCGTCTGGCCCGTGACGAGGTCGCTCCATCCGAAGGCCAGCGAGCGGACCGGTTCCGTGCCGGTGTTGCGGGGCAGCGACTTCGGAGTCACCGGGACCTTCGAGCGGTTGAGAAGGTATCCTGGCCCCCCGACGGCAGGATCGGCCGCAGGCTGCGGAGGGTCCAATTGGGCGACATACCGGGCCACCTGGACCAGGTCGGCCAGGTTGATGGACCAGTCGCCCGACTCGGAGCGGGGGGCACAGTCGATGCGGCGACGGGTGACGAGGTTGGTCTCGATGATCGAGGCCGCCAGTTGGGAGGCCAGGGACGTGATGTCCAGCACGTCCACCGACCCGGTGCCGTTGACATCGCCCTCGACCGAATCGGCGAGGACCGCTAGGCCGCCTCCCTCGGCCGCGAGCGGGGCCTGGGTGGCGTTGGTGTAGGCCACCCGGAAGGGCAGATCCCGGTTGGTCACCAACAACTGGGCATCCGCAACCACCTGGATCGGCACCAGGAGCGGCGGGACCACCGGCACCCCGGAGGTGCCGAGGTTGCGGATGATCGCGATGGATTCCGGGGTCTGGGCCTGGAATGCCAGCTTGGCAATCCGGTTGGTCCCCCGGGGCAGACCCTGGGTCGGGTCCTTCTGGGAGACCAGGACCTGCAGGCGGAACTGATTGCCACCGACCCCGCCGTTGGACGGCGCCGACACGACCGTCCCCAAGCGACGGACACTCAGGGTCGTGGTGGCATTGAGGCTGGGATCCAGGGTCAGCGACAGGGTTCCCTCGTCGGTCAGCAGGTATGGGGTGGTGCACGCCAGGGTGAAGGAAACAGCCGACTCGTCACCGAAGCCCACCAGCGACAGGGAAACCTCCCCCGTCGCACCGGGCGCGATGAGGGTCTGAGGAGCCATGCGCAGCACCCGGTCCACCCTCAGGGCGATGGTCTTGGACACCCCGTTGGTGCCTCCGATGGCGTTGGTCGCCACCAACCGGTAGATGCCCGCGTTGGTGGCGTGGGCGTTGACGACCCAGCGTGGCGAATTGGTCGAAGGCACGAGGACCTGGTAGCGGGCCGGCACCGCGCCTGCCGCCGGAGCCACCTGGCGCTCCCACCGGAACACCGGGGCCGGGAATCCGGACACCGACACGTAGGCGGCCAGATCCACCGCCGAGTAGGCGCTCGCGGCGACCGTCATGTCGACGCCGGGCACGGAGCCGGGCACCCAGGTGCCGCCATCCTCGACCGGTGTCGGCGCGGAGGACGGCACCGAGAGGGCCGCCCCGGAAGTCACCGAGACCTGGAACGGGGCCACCCGCTCGGTGCCTGCCAGTTCGACTCCGGCGGACGAAGTCATCTGGACCACGCGGACCCGATAGTTGCCCGTCATGGACGGCAGCAGGCTGGCTGTCCCCACCGAGAACGAGGCCCGACCACCACCCGCGCTCACATCGAGATCGAAGGTCCCGGCCCCCGACCACGCCGCGGGCAGGGGCGGCACCGTGACCGGGAAGATCGCGCCGGCATCCAGCCAGGCCTGGGCCGTGTCATCCCACCGCTGGAGTTGGGCGCGGCCGGTCAATGCCCCGGAGAGCTGAATCTCCAGGGACGCCGCCGTGCCGGACGGGCCGAGGAGGTTGGTCTGCGACAATGCCACGCTCACCGGCAGTACCGGGGTGAATCCCCCCGAGACGGCCGTGCCACGCAGGCGATCCGCCGGGAGGCTGGAACCGGTGAGCGGGTTGGACACCTGGACGGAGTAGGTGCCGATCTGGGGGAATGAGAAGCTGGGGAGTGCCAGGGTGGCATTGGTGGCGCGCGAGATCTCGGATCCATCCTTGAACCACTGGTAGGAGACCGATGGGCCGTGGGCCGAGACCACCGAGAGCACCACATTGCTGCCCCCCGATGGCACAGGTCCGAGCAACGTGGGCACGGTCGGGTTCGGCGGGATGGTCGAGGCGACCGCAGGCGCGACCATCTCGGGGAAGATGCCGACGGAGACGAGGTTGGTCGTCGCCTTGCCAAGCGCGTTCCCGAACACGACCAGGTAGTTGCCCGAGTGGGCCACCGAGAGCGCCCGTGTCGAGACCACGACGGCCGAACCGGAGACCGAAGGCGTGGCATTGGTCACGGGCGTGTCCTGGGGGGTGACCATCTCGCCGGTCTTGGCATCATACACGGTGACCAGCGGGATGGGATCGCCCTTGGCCTGGACCGAGAACGCCAGGTTCAGCGTGGGATTGGCCGCGGCGAGGAAGGTTTCGGCATCGTTTTGGCCGAGGGGCGTCAGCAATGGCGTCGGCACCGACCGGAACGACGCCGCCGCCACCGAGACCTCCGTGGGTGAATCGGCGATGCGGATCATCACCGACCGGAGATCCCCGCCGAAGGCATT
>JBIKMQ010000503.1:0-2831 GCA_044359215.1 Candidatus Chromulinivoraceae bacterium | reverse complement strand
GATCCTTTTTGTCGCCAGCTCGCCCCGAGGAACGGCTCCCACCGGGAGGCATCGAGGGCCCCGAGGCGAAGCCACCGCTCCATGGACATGGGGTTGGGGCGTTCGAGCAACACCTGGAGGTGGTTGGCCGGCGTTGCGAACCCGAGGTTCTGGGTGAGCAGGCTCTTGGCGTTGACGATGCCGTGAACCCGGCCCGCCCGGTCGAGGAGCGGCCCGCCGCTGTTCCCGGGTTCGATGGGCATGGCCAACTGGAGCATGGGCTGGCCCTCGAGATCCCTGCGGGCCGAGAGCACCCCCTCGACGACGCTGTGGGTGAGCCCGAGCGGATGCCCCACGGCCACCACCGGCGATCCCTGGGGCAAGGTGTCACTGTCGCCCAGGGGCACGGCGACGAGGTTCGTGGCACGGACCTTGAGGATCGCCAGGTCGTGCGGACGGTCCCAGGCGTGCACCCCGAGCACCTCGGGCGTGCTCCCGTCGGCGAGGCGGACCTGGATGCCACGCCCCTCGCCGATGACATGCAGGCTGGTGGCCACCAGCCCACCGGCATCAATGACGAAGCCGGTGCCGACGCCCTCCTGGGTCCCGTCGCGGCCGCGGCCATCGATCCGGACAATGGCCGCGCGGGTTTGTTCCACCAGCCGCTCGGTCGACAGCCCCGGGGCGGTTGGTGAGGCGGCCCTCCCGGATCTCGTCCCGGGTTTGCCCGTCGGTTTGGCCGTCGATTTGCCAGCCCCGGCCGTGTCCTTGGGCGACGCCGCGTCGCAGACAGACCATCCGATCAGGAAGAGCAGGGGCAGGATGGGGCGCACGGTCGGACCCTAGCGTCTTTCGGCCGGGACGCGAGCCCCGGCGAGGAAGCGCTCGAAGCCGCCACCCAGCAACTCGGTGGCATCCCGTTGGATTTCCGCGTCGGTCACCTCCCAGCCGGCCTCGGCCGCCACGGCGTACTTTTCGGTGAGCACCTCGGCGAGGATCGACCGGGAGTGGTGCCACTTGTAGAGCACCTGATCCAACACCCGCGCGTCGGAGTGCTGCGGCGTGAATGAGGTGCCCAGCAACTCGAGGCGCATCGTGGTGATCTCGCGGATCAGTTGCGGGGTGTTGGTGAACCACCAACAGCCGAAGGGGTGGAGGTTCGGGAACTTCCGGGCCAGCACCACCAGTTCGTGCTGGTTCTCGCGGGCGAGGCAGGTCACGAGGAAGCGGTTGTCCGGATGGGCCGCGCACAGCGCCTGCAGGGCGGTGAGGTCGGCCAGTCCGACGCCGTCGCCCGCCATGCGCAGGCGCGGGTTCACGGCGCGTTTGACGCCCATCATCAGGGCGAAGGCCTGGCCGTGATCCCGGCAGTGCGGCAGCACGGCGCCCTCGATCAATCGGGCGATGTCGGTGTCGGCCGGCCAGGCGAAGGACGGCGGCAGCGACACCATGCAGTAGCGGCTGTCGATGCGGGCGGTCCAGTCGGCCAAGAATCGGCGGACCTCGCCGAGGGTTTGGGCCGTCAGGTCCCGGGTCACGGCGTAGCCCTGTTCGCGAAGCCATTCCGAGGTCTCGGGCCAGGCAACCAATAGGGGGTCGATGCGCAAGGCGGCCACGAAGCGGGGGTCGCGGGTGAAGCCGCGGTCCCAAGTGGGCCGCTCGACGGGGTCGAACGGCGAGTTGGTCATGCAGATGGAGGCGAGGTTCGCGGTCTGCATGACCCGGTCGATGAACCGGTCCGCCTTCTGGGCCGCGTACCAGCCGCGGAGGCTCTCGAGGTCGTGCTTCCGGGGTTCGATGCCGAGCAGGTTCAAGGTGGTCAGCACCCCCCGGCAGGCCTCGGACACGGGCGAATGATCGACGAAGAGGGCCTTCCAGACGTGGTCGGCCTGCTCGCGCTTCGAGGCCGCCCAGAACCGCTCCAAGGGCACCTCCATCTGTCGTGAGGCCTCGCTGACCAGGTAGTGGTAGACCAGCAGGTCATCGATCCCCCAGAGCAGCAGTTCGCCTTGGGCGGGATCGTACAAGTGGGTGTGGATGTCGTGGACCTGGGTGGCCTGGACGATGCGTGAAACCCGTGCGTGAAGCGGATCAGCCATGGACGTCCAAAGATCAAAGGCCACCGGGCTTTGTGCTGGCAACTAGAACTCCAGGGGGGACCTGTTTTTTCAAGTAAGGATGGGTTCCGCCGCATCGGCCCTTCGCGTTTGACCTAGGTTCGGGGTCAGGCTCTGCCGCTGAATGTCGCGTCAATGGGCCATTCCAATTGCGGTTCCCTTGACGGAGCTCGGATCGGCGCGTGCGCGAATTCTTCGGAGTCTGATTGTCGATCCGATTTCCCGGCCCGCTGATCAACTCATTGTTTCGAATTCTTCGCCTTCACTGTTTTTATCAATTCGATAACATCTTTGATGTGTTCGACTGGGGCGGATTTTATATTTTTGCTTTCAACAAGGAATTTTAGATTCTCGGAGTCCCGTAGTAGAGTGAGGGGGATCACCATTCGCTCGCCAACTTGAATCACACGGTGGCAAAAGAATACGCCAGCCAATGTTACTAATCCGCGAACAGAGAGTCGAACATAGTCGTAAGTGAAGGGCGACGGGGAGGTGAATTGAAATGAGTCGATTGCAGAAAGTGAGCAATGAATTAGGAGTGATACAAATATCAAGCTAAAAACAAAAAGTAAATAGCCGCAACCTAACCGAAAACCAACCTGCCAAGGGTCAACTATTGGCAAGAGTTTTTTGGAGGCCGGGAATTCAACTGGGTTTGGATTTTCACTGGTTGGCAGATTGATGCTATCACCGGTTGGCGGTTTGTTGCCGGCTCCAGTTGAGTCGGTGGATAGT
>JBIKMQ010000502.1:0-2838 GCA_044359215.1 Candidatus Chromulinivoraceae bacterium | reverse complement strand
GACCCCCTCGAAGGGGTTGTCGGCGAGGTTGGTCATGCCCATGCCCCCGGCCCAGAACTGGTTGAGGCCGTCGTAGGTCTGCTCGCCGGGGATCTGCCGCGACAGCGACAGGACCCACTTGGCCATCTCGACGCCGGAGCGGCCCATCCATTCGGTCTCGCTCTCGCTCTGGGTCCGGGTCGCCAGCCGCCCCTCGATCTTCATCGTGTAGGCGAAGGCCGTAACGATCACCGCCATGGCGAAGATCAGCAACATGACCATCAGCAACGCCACGGCCCGCTGCCCGGGAATCCGGGCCCCGGCGCCGCGGCACAGGAGGCCACGGGGATTCACGGGGCCCCTCCGATCATGCCTTGCGCGTCCCGGGGCACCGCGACGGTGGGCAGCCGCACCACGCGGCTCACGACCTGGACGGGATCGCGGGCGTCCTTGGCCTGTCCAAACCCCAGCGTCACGCGGACGATCACTGGCAACTGGTTGGTCGAGAGCCACTCCTCGACGAAATCGCGCTGCTGGCCGTCCCAGAACTCGAGCTGGAAGAGCTCCACATCCCGGGCCAGCACGATGCTCGCCGGCTCCCCACCGCGCTCGAAGTCGGCCAGGAGCGAGTTCTGCTCGAGCACCAGGTCCCGGCCTCCCGGGGGCACGTAGAAGCTCACCCGGCGCAGGCGCTCGCCCCCGAACATCCCGCTGTTCGGAAAGGAGTCCGACAGGTCGGCGGCGAAGCTCACGGCGGCGAATCGGCCCGCCGTGTCGGCCTGGAAGAAATAGAGCCTCGGGTTGGAGGCGAACATGGTGGCGGATGCCAGGGCGTCCTCGACGGTGCGCATGGCCATCCGCGCCCGCTGGGCGTCGGTGGTGGAGCGGATCGCGGCCTGGGAACTCTGGAAGATGAGCCTCCAGGTCGAGTAGATCATGGTGAGGATCAGGGCGAAGAGGAACACCGCCACCATCACCTCCATCACGGTGAATCCCCGGGCCCTGGCCCATCCGGCACCGGCATGGGTCCTGGATCTCATCGGCCGGCCCCCTGCACGTATTGCTTCGGGAAGTAGAGCACGCTGAGCCGCCGCTCCGATCCCTTGGGTCCGCCGACCACCACGAAGTCGGCCCGGAAGAGCCCGTTGGTGCCCACCTCGTAGACCGTGCGGCTCCATTGATAGCCGGGGTAGAGCCGCCCGAAGTCGCCGTGGTCGGACATCTCCTCCAGCCGGTTCGAGATGGACAGCTCGGCGGCGAGGCTGCTGGCGTCGACCTCGACCCGGTTGAGCGACTTGGCCGACTTGAGCGCCGTGGAGCAGACCGAGATGAACCCGAAGAGGGCCAGCGCCATGATCGCCGAGGCGACGGCGACCTCGATGAGCGTGAAGGCGGCCCGGCCCCGGCAACCCCGGTCGATCGCGCGGCCCCCTGGATGGCGGAGCAGAGTCATCGAAGGTCCTCGATGGAAAGCCGGGCGGTGATGACCTCCAGCGTCAGGCGCTTGAGCTCCAGCCCGCGCTTGAGCCAGCTCAGTTCGGCGGTCATCGCGTCGCTGGTGCCGTTGGGGAAGAACCGGATGGCCGCCAGCGACGAATTCATCATGTCCATCCCGTTGACGGTCAGGCTGCGGAAGGCGACCTCGTCGTCGAGTTGACCGTGGAACGGAGGCTTGGAAAGCGGTCCGGAGACGGGTGACTCGGCGTCGCGCAACCGGTCGAAGGAGGCCATGGAGACGCCGTTGGTCGCACCCATCACGCCCACTGGCGCGGGCTCGACGAGCACGCGGCCCTCCGCGCCATAGAGCACCACCTGCATCGGCCGGTTGCCCATGATGGCCCGGGCGCGGGCCTCGTTGCAGGCGGTCTCCATCACCTCCAGGGCCTGGGCCATGGGCCCCTTCTTGCCGGCCATGAACCGCGGCACGGCCACGAACATCATCACGGCCACCAGCATGACGGCCACCACCAGCTCGATCATGGTGAAGGCCGCGATGCCGCCAGGGCGCCGGTCGCCGGGAGGGATGACGTCGGGGATCCTCATCGGGCCTCGGGGGTCAACGCGTGGAGATGCTCTCGGTGATCTTGAACATCGCCGACATCACCCCCAGCAGCATGAACCCCACCACGAAGGCGATGGCCACGATGATCACCGGCTGGATGAGGTTGGTCATGGCCGTCAGGCCGACGTTGAGGTCGTTCTCGTAGGTGTCGGCCACGTTGGAGAGGGCCGCCGGCACGTCGCCGGTCTCCTCGCCGATCTTGATGAGGTCGATCATCAGCTGCGGGAAGAGCCGGCTCTTGGCCAGGGGCTGGGCCAGCGTCTTGCCGTCGGTGACGCCCTCCCGGGTGCGGGCGATGGCCTCCTGGATGACCACGTTGGGCATGACCTGCTCGGTGATCCGCAGGGCCTGCAGCACAGGGACGCCGTTCTGGAGCAGGGTGGAGAGTGTGCGGGCGAACTGGCCGAAAAGATTGAGCCGGACCACCTTGCCGACCACCGGCAGGCGCATCACCAGGCGGTCGAGCGTCTCACGGCCGGCCTTGCTGGCCCGGTAGCGGCGGAACGCCACCACCGCGCCGCCCCCGGCCAGGATCAGGGCCCACCAATAGCTGCTCAGGAACCCGCTGATGGCGATGAGCATCTTGGTCATGGCCGGCAGCTCGATCTTGGTGTTGTCGAAGAGGGTCATGAACTTCGGCAGCATGACCGTCATGAAGAAGAGGACCAACGCCCCGCCCACCACACAGACGACCGCCGGGTAGATCATCGCCGACTTGAACTTCGACTGGACCTCGGCGAACCGGTCGAAATGGGCGGCCTGGCGGCGCAGGACCTCCTCCAGCGCTCCCGACTGCT
>JBIKMQ010000501.1:0-2849 GCA_044359215.1 Candidatus Chromulinivoraceae bacterium | reverse complement strand
GCTTTACTGGACGGAACGCCAGGCCGGCCAGCGCTTCAGCCGGCTGCTGGCCTGGTGGGCCTCGGAGAACACCGCGCGTCGCCACCTCTGGCCCGGGCTGAACGCCGCGGACATCGGCAAGGGCCGGAACGCCGCCGAGATCCTCTGGCAAGCCGGCCAGATCGGCCCCCGGACGGGATCGTCGGGCTCGATCCTGTGGAACGCCTCAGCCCTCCACGCCAACCGGGACGGCCTGGCCACCCGACTGGTGCAGGGGCCCTTCGCCCAGAGGGCCCTGGTGCCCGCGTCGCCGTGGCTCGGCTCGCAGGCGCCGGAGACCCCGGTGATCGAGGTGGCCCATGGAGGCCGGGGTCCGGTGACGGTCGACGTGGACGCCGGGAAGGACGCGAACCTGTCGGCGGTGGTGGTTCAAACCCTCGGCGAGTGGTCCTGGAAGACCGAGATCCTGCCCGGGGCGACCCGCCGTCTTTCCGTGGCCCGCACCTACCGGGGCACCCCGCCGCGGGAACTCCGGGTGGTCACCGTCTCGCGCACCGGCATCGAGAGCGCGCCGGCGGTCTGGCGGCCGAAGTGACGCCGGGAGGCCGGCGCTCAGCGCGGGGCCAGCACCACGCGGAACCCGACGAAGTGGATGCCGTTGGAAGGAGCCATCATGAAGCGGCTCGAGGCGCCGCCATACTGCAGGTCCTGGTTCCATCCGCCCCCCTTGAAGACCTTGTAGGCGTTGGTGCCCGTGTTGGGCGGGCCCTGGGGGTCGGTCAGCGGACGGGCCGGGTAGGGCTCGAACCAGTCCGAAACCCATTCCCAGACATTCCCGTGCATGTCGTGCAGGCCCCAGCCGTTGGGCGACTTGCCGCCGACCGGGTGGGTCGACGCGTCGCAGTTCTCGGCCGTCCAGGCATGCGTCTCCCCCTCCTCGGGCCTGGACCCGAAGTAGAAGCGGTTGGTGGACCCGGCCCGGCAGGCGTACTCCCACTCGGCCTCGGTGGGCAGGCGATACTCGAAGCTCTCGGGCAACCGGCCCTGCTGGCGCTCGCGCGAGGTCACCTTCACGCAGTAATTGCTGGCCTGGACGAAGGAGACCTTCTCGACCGGGTGGTTGCTCCGGCCCGCGAAATGGCTGGGATTGGTCCCCATCACGGCCTCGAACTCCCCTTGGGTGACCTCGTGCTTCCCGATCCAGAAGTCCCGCGTGAGGGTGACCGGGAAGCGGATGCGCTGGAAGGTGCCCGCCGGGATGCGGACCATGTTGGTGATCGGCACCGGGGCCGACGGGGTGGGAGAGGCCGCGCCGCCCGGGGTCGAGGACGGCGCGGACGACGGGGCCGGACCGCACCCGGACAGCCCGGCGGCGATCCCCAGCGTGAGCGCGAGGGACAGAAGGACGGAGCCCACGGCCTGACGGGCGACGGACCGGCTCTCGGGCGGGACGGCAGGGCGACGGGTGGCGGGACGTTGGATCATGGTCGGGATGCCGAAGGCTGGGCGACGTCCACCGAGGCCTGCGACGGCTGCAGCGGGATGCGCTGCTCGGGACGATTCGGCCAACGCACGCGCAGGGCAACGGCTTTGTTGGCGCCCCCCAGGACCCGGACGGCGGCATCCTGCGACCAATAGCCGCCGCCTGCCGACACCCCATGCAGGGGGCCCAGGCGTCCCTGGGCGTCCTCCAGGCGCAGTTCGACCCCGACGCCGTCGGGGTTTCCGGCGGGCCCCTTGAGCACCACCCGCAGGCCCGGCGTGCCTGCCCGGTTCCGGAAGAGCCGGGTGGCTCCGTGGTTCTGGCTGATCACCGCGTCCAAACGGCCGTCATGGTCGAAATCGCCCAAGGCCGCCCCGCGCTGCTCGCCCAAGACGCGGATGCCCGACGCCTCGGGATCCCAGGCGCTGAAGGTGCCGTCACCCCGGCCGCGCAAGACCAGCCCGTACCCGCCGTCCTCGCGGGTGAGGTCCGAGGCGGTGCCGAAGAAGTTCTGCGAGGCGAGCAGGTCCTGCACCCCGTCGCCGTCAAGGTCGCCGACCGCCACCGAGAACACCGGGGCCCGCTGGGCCTCGACCGGGAGGGGCAGCGCCTCTAAGCGGGTGCCCCGGTTGAGGAACACCATCGACGAGAGTTCCGAGGCCCCGACCCACGAGGCCTTGGCCGCCCCCATCCGCTTCAGGATGACCGGGATGGTTGCCTGGGAGAACTCGGCGTGCGAGGCGAACTCGGAGGCGATCTTGGGGATGCCTTGGGCCAGCCAGGCCCGGTCGTGGACCGGCCACCAGTCATCCCCGGACCTCCAGGCCTCGAGGATTTGCACCACGCCGTCGCCAGCCCAGTCGCCGTGGAAGAGCCGCAGGTCGGTCGGCCGGTACAACTCGTACTGCGAGTTGCGGCCCCAGTTGCCGCACACGAGGTCGGGCAGGCCGTCGCCGTTGAAGTCGCCGGTGGCCACGCCCGACCAGAGCCCGGGTTTGTCCGAGAGCCCCCAGGCCTCGGTCGCGTCGCGGAAGGTGCCCGCCTCCTGGAGAAAGACCCGGACCGGCCCCCACTCGGTGGCCACCACCAGGTCGGCGTCGCCGTCGCGGTCGAGATCCACCGCGCAGGCCCCGGTGGCCATGCCCATCGCCTCGAAGGCGGCACTCCGGCCGGGATCCGGCACCAGGCGACCCTGCTCGTTGCGCCACCACTGCGAGGGCACCGCCTCGGGGTAGCGTGCGGTGCGGTTGCGACCGCCCACCCAGACATCCAGATCGTCGTCGCCATCGACATCAACGGCGACCAGCGCCCCGATCGCGTAGGCGCCGGCGGGCAGGACTTCCGGCGGCGTGCCGGTTGCCGGCGAATGGATCTCGAGGCGGGACGG
>JBIKMQ010000500.1:0-2858 GCA_044359215.1 Candidatus Chromulinivoraceae bacterium | reverse complement strand
AGCAGTAGGACGACCGCGCCGAGACGTTCTTCCAGATCCATTCGTTGTAGTCGGCCGAGCAGATGCTCAGGCAGTAGCGGTCGATCACCTGCGGGATGCGCATGGCCGTCTTGCCGCCATAGCTCAGCCCGTAGAAGGCCATGCGCGAGGGGTCCACGAAGTCCTGCGAGGCCAGCCAGTCGAGGATCACCTCATGCTGGCGCTGGATGAATGACCAGAGCGTGAGCTTGAGCGGTTGGGCCTTGCGCAGCACCTGCCGGAATCGGTTCTCGCCGATGTAGCAGTTCTGCGGGGCGAAGGTCACGAACCCGCGCTCGGCCAAGCGCCACGCGTAGGTGTGGTAGGCGCCGGCGTCGATGCGCGGATCGGCCACGTCGGTCGGGCGGCCCTCGAGCCCGTGCTGGCAGACCACCACCGGGCGCTTCTCCCCGGGGCGGATCCCGCGCGGCACGACGAGGATGCCGTAGGCCACCACGTCGGGATGCACGTCGAGCATCACCTCGTAGGCGGTCATGCCATTGGTCTCGATGAGCTTGCGGGTCCGCGGCGCCGGCGGCAGGGACGCCGGGGGGATGACCCCGAGGATGTCGCGCTGCAGGAGGTCGCGGTAGGGGCGGGCGCTCTGGGCGAAGGTCTCGGCGTTCTTGCGGTCGGCCTTCTTCCAGAACTCGGCACGGGTGAACTCGGCCTCGCGCATGAGCCACTGGGTGTCCTCGAGGATCTGCGAGTACTGGCGCAACTGGCGCGCGGTGTTGTCGGGCAAGGGCTGGAGGGCCGAGACCTTCGAGGCAACGGCCGCCGGGGCCTCCGCAGCCCCCAACCGCCCGGCGAAGGCATCGATCGCCTCGTCGTTGAACAGCTCCTCAGGCTGGGCCGCCACGAGCTTCCACTGGTCCACCCCGGGAACGCCAGCCAGCCACGCGCCCGCCTGCTCCAGCACCGCGCGCGAGACCTCGGGATCCGGGCGACCGAGCCGGCCTGGCGCGGCTCCCTGATGGGACTGGCCGGGTGGGTTCGGGTACTGCGTCTCGGGGAAACGCCCGCCGACCCAGACCAGACCGCGCGGGGCGATCAGGCCCGCGATCTCGCCCGCGCCGAACTGGTCCGTCAGCGACCAGACGTTGCGGTAGATGGGCTCGTCGTGGAGGCGCGGGTTCACGTGGTAGCCGCTGATGGCCGTCGCCTCGATGCGGGGATCCAAGGCCCCGGCGAAGCACGCGATCAACCCGCCCTCGCCGTAGCCGATCACCCCCACCGGCACGCGGGCCCCCGAGGCCGGCTTCTGCGACTCCAGCCAATCGACCGCCGCCAGAACCTTCTGGATCTCATAGCCCTGCACGGTCCGGCCCATCTCGTAGGCGGCCCGCCACAGCACCTCGCGCTGCGACTGCTTGAGCTTGCGCACCCCGGGCAGGCCGCTGTGGGTGTCGGAGCGGTCGACCAGCGCGGGGATGAGCACGCGGCAGCCGCGCTCGGCCAGCCGGCGGGCGAACTGGTCCGAATCGGACAAACCGGGCTGGAGGCCGGCGATCTGCTCGGGCGTCTGGTCGGCATCGGCGATGGCCACCACCGAGGCCTTGGCCTCCCCCTCGGGCACCAGCATCAGGCCCTCGGCCTCCACGCCACGCACGACCGGCCAGGTCACCGAGAGCACCCGGAACCCGCGACCCCGCCCCACCTCGGCCGGATTGCCGGAGGCCGGGGCCGACACCGGGGCCGAAACCTTCAGGAGCGCCGGGGCACGCCGGTCGACCACGCCGAGGATGCGGGCCAGGTGCTGGCGGTTGGTCTCGATGGACCGCACATAGGCCTCGGGCGAGGAAAGGTCGCGGTTCCAGTGGCGGGCCCGGGCGGCCGGCGCGGCCTCCAGCACCCGGTCGAGGTAGCGGTCGATGCCGCCGACCAGGGCATGCGCCAGGTCCCCGGTCTGGGTGAGCGGCGCCGTGCCTGGGAACACCGCCGGGGAGGGCTCGGCCGCGGACAGCATCACGGAGAGGAGTGCGGCGAGTGCGGCGAACACCGGGAACTCACGTCGCATCGGTCGATGGGACCGGGAGGTCGAGGATCGGGATTTCATGCGGGAAGCGGGGCCCGTGGGCAAGGGTGAGGGTTGATTTCGGGAGATGACAAACCCAACCCTGACGACCCGTCCCCAGAGTTCAAGCCGTCGTTCCCGCCGTCCGCCCACCCCGGCGCAGCGGACTCCCGGAAACGCGCCACCGGCCGATTTTCCCGGTTGCGCCCCCGGACGCCGGGGTTATCGATCCTTCATGCGTCGATGGATCACCACCCTGTCCACCCTCGTCGCCCTGGCCGGATGGATCTCCTTCGGGCCCGACACCGCACGGGCATCCACCGAACCCCCGAGCCCGACGGCACCCCCTCAGGCTCCGGCAACATCGAAGCCGGCGACCCGACCCGCACTCCAAAAAAAGACCACGATGCACCCCAACGCCCCGACCAACCCGCCCGCCGTGGCCGCGACTTCGCCCAAGCCGACTTCGGCCCCCTCGCAGGCGCTGGAAACCATCTACCTCGCCGGCGGCTGCTTCTGGGGCATGGAGGACATCCTGCGCAAGATTCCCGGTGTGCGGGACACGCAGGCCGGATACACCGGCGGCTGGCTGCCCAACCCGAAGTACGACGACACCCACGACAGCAAGTCGGGCCATGCCGAGTCGGTGAAGGTGGTGTTCGACCCGAAGGTGCTGTCGCTCGAGGTGCTGCTGGAGCGTTGGTTCTTCCGCATGCACGACCCCACCACCCTCAACCGCCAGGGCAACGACGTGGGCACCCAGTACCGGTCGGCCATCTTCGTCTTCGACGACACCCAGAAGAAGACCGCCGAGACGGTGAAG
>JBIKMQ010000499.1:0-2865 GCA_044359215.1 Candidatus Chromulinivoraceae bacterium | reverse complement strand
CGGTTCCGTGGCACGTTCTACCCGGTGGACCTCCAGCTCACCATCGCCGCCGTCTATTCGGGCACGGTCGACGACCGCAACTGCTTCTTCCACCACGCGCTGCTCGACCAGCTCATGGATGACTGGGGCATGGTGGGCACCTGGTACCTGATCGCCGATTCGGCCGACGCGGTGGACGGCGTTCTGGAGCGCGTCAACGCGGCCTTCGAGAACACCTCGGCCGAGGTGCGGGCCGAGACCGAGCGGGCCTTCCAGCTCGGGTTCATCAGCATGATCGGCAACGTCAAGCTGCTCTTCGGCAGCATCAGCGCGGTGGTGGTCTTCACGCTCATCCTGGTCTGTGTCAGCACCATGAGCATGGCCATCCGGGAGCGGTTCCGCGAACTGGCCGTGCTCAAGGCGCTCGGGTTCCGGCGGCGCGAGCTCTTCGCCTTCATCCTGGCCGAGAGCTTCGGCCTGTCCATGCTCGGGGCCGTGGTCGGCATCGGGGGCGCGTGGCTGTTCTGGTCGACCATCAACCTGCAGAGGCTCACGCAGGGCTTCCTCGTCTACTTCGAGGTGACCCCGCGGATCATGGCCACCGGCGGCATCGTGGCGGCGCTGCTGGGCATCCTGGCGGCGATCGGGCCGTCGGTCTCGGTGGCGCGCACCAGCGTCGTGGCCGGGCTCAAGACCCTCGACTGACCCCATGGCCCTGCCGCTCAAGTACAACTACCGCAACGTCCTCATCCGGTGGAGGACCACGCTGTTCACCGTGGCGGGCGTCGCGGCGGTGGTGTCGGTGGTCATCCTGCTCAAGGCGCTGGCCAAGGGCATCGAGTCGAGCAGCGCCCGCACCGGCGAGCCGGGCAACCTGCTGGTCGTGCGCAAGGGCTCGCAGGCCGAGTCGGGCAGCCTGGTCACCCGCGACCAGTTCCGCACCCTGCAGTTCTTCGAGGAGATCGACCGCAACGCGGCCGGGCAGCCCGTGGTCTCGGCCGAGCTGGTCATGATCATCAACGCCCCGCGACGCGGCGGGGCCGGCTCGGCCAACACGTTGATCCGGGGGGTGACGCCCCGGGGCCTGGAGCTGCGCCCGAAGGTCCGGCTGGTCGAGGGCCGGTGGTTCAACCCCGGGCAGCGCGAGGTGACCGTGTCGCGCAAGCTGGCGGACCGCTTCGAGGGGTTCGAGGTCGGCGGCGTGCTCAAGGCCGGACCCGATCGCCTGAAGGTCGTCGGCCAGTTCGAGGCCGGCGGCAGCGCCTTCGATTCCGAGGCCTGGATGGACGCCGACGAGGCCCGGGCGATCTTCGACCGTTCGGAGATGTACTCGAGCATCCTCCTGCGGCCCCGGGATGAGGCGGCGATGCGCTCGCTCACCAACCGGATCGCCCAGGACAAGCGGCTCGGGCTGCGCGTCGAGCCCGAGACCGACTACTACGCCCAGCAGACCGCCACCGCCGTGCCCTTCAACATCCTGGCGGGCCTGCTCGGCACGGCGATGTCGGTCGGGGCCGTCTTTGCGGCGATGAACACCATGTACGCCAATGTCGCGTCCCGCACCCGCGAGATCGGCACCCTGAGGGTCCTGGGCTATTCGCGGGGGGCGGTGGTGGTGTGTTTCCTCATCGAGGGGGTGATCCTGTCCGGCCTCGGCGGCCTCGTGGGCTGCGGCCTGTCGCTGGGGGTCTACACCTATGTCGTGGCCCGGGGCGTGACCTTCGGGACGATGGATTTCCAGTCCTTCGCCGAGACGGTGTACCAGTTCCGGGTGACTCCCGACCTCATGCTGCTGGGCCTGGCCTTCTCCATGGTCATCGGACTGGTCGGCAGCCTGTTGCCGGCCCTGCGCGCCTCGCGGTTGCCGGTGATCTCCGCCCTGAAATCCCTGTGAGCCTCCCATGAGCGATGAACGTCTAGAACGCCTCCGGATCGCCTCGCACCAGAAGCGTCGATCGTCCCTGCCGACCCTGATGATCCTCGGCGCCGTGGTGCTCCTCACCGGAGCCGTGGCCTGGTGGGCCGTGCCCCGGGCCGGCGACGACGTGCGCTCGGGCATGAAGTCGGGGTCCAGGAACTCCGGGGGCGCTCCGGCCGCATCGACGGCGAAGCCCGCGGCGGGGGGTGCGGCGGAGCGGACGGGGCAAGGTGCCGGGACCAACCCGGCGGCCGGTGGGGCCGTCGTCGCCGGGGCGGGGGGCGGTTCGTCCACGGGGGGCACGGCCGGATCGCTGCTCACCGTGTCGGGCTACATCATCGCCCGTGAGCGCATCGAGATCAGTCCGCGCTTCATGGGGGTGGTGCAGTGGGTGGGCGTCAAGAAAGGGGACGCGGTGACCAACGGTCAGGTGGTCGTCCGGCTCGACGATGCCGAGTACCGCGCCCGCCTTGCCGAGAACGACGGGGCGCTGGCGGTGGCCGAGGTGGCCATCGAGCGCGCGCATGTCGACCTTCGGCGGTCCGAGCCCCTGGTGTCCGAGCGGGTGGAGACCCAGAAGGCGCTCGACGACGCCCGCCTGGCGCTGCGGACCGCCGAGGCCCAGCGGCTTCAGGTGCTGGGCGCCCGCAAGGGCATCGAGACGGTGATCGACTGGTGCATCATCCGCTCGCCGGTCACCGGCGTGGTGCTCGAGAAGTTGGTTGATCCCGGTGAACTGGTGACCCCGCAGACCTTCGGCGGCACCCGGGGCCCGAGTTCCTCGCTGGTGGCCGTGGCCGACCTGCGCGACCTGCAGGTCGAGGTGGACATCGACGAATCCAAGCTGGCCCGGGTGGCACTCGGCCAGGGGTGCGTCATCTCGCCGGTGTCCTATCCGGACAAGCACTACCAGGGCCGCGTCGCCGAGATCGCCCCCGAGGCCAACCGCGCCAAGGGCACCGTGCAGG
>JBIKMQ010000023.1:0-10531 GCA_044359215.1 Candidatus Chromulinivoraceae bacterium | reverse complement strand
GGCCCTGCCGGATCGCAAGGGCCAGGAGGCAGGAGTCCAGCGGCGCACGGCACGGACCAGGCCCCAGGCCACACCGGCCAGCGCCCCGAAGGCCCCGGCCAGTCCGGCGACGGCCGCCAACCCCTCCCAGGGCCTCCGGGCCTGCAGGGAGGCCAGCGCCCCCAGGCCCAGGAGGATGGCCGCCCCGATGCGCCAGCGCCATCGACGGTTGCCAGCCCCGCCCCGCGAGTGGTCGGCCCGGATGACGCTCAATGGCGAGACGGCCCGCAGGACCCCAAGCGGCAGGAGGGTGAAGGCGAGGCTGACCGCGAAGCCCACCGACGCCGCCAGGAAGGCCGGGCCCGCCTCGAACCGGGACTCCAGGGCGACGGGGATCCACCCCTGCAGCAGGGGCGGGATCATCGGCTGGACGACGGCGGCCAGCACCAGGCCGACCGCCGTTCCCAGCCCGGCCAGCACCAGCGCCTGGGCCAGGTAGATCGCCGAGGTGGCGTCGATGCCGGCGCCGAGGCAGCGGAGGATCGCCGCGTTGGGCAACTTGGAACCCACATGCACCTGGAGGGCGCTGGCGATGCCGACCGACCCCAGCACCAGCGCCACGGCCCCCACGAGGTTGAGGAACCGGTTGAGGTTCTGCAGCGTGCGGCCGAGGTCCTGCTTGCGCTTGTCCACCGTGTCGGTCTCCAGCCGCAGGTCGGCCAACTCCTCCCGGTGGGCCCCGGCCCAGGCCTCCACGGCCGTGGTCTCGGGCCAGCGGAACATCACCCGGTAGCGCGCCAGGCTGGCGGTCCCGAGCAGTCCGGTCTCGGGCAACCGTGCGGCGGGCAGGTAGGCGCGGGGCGCCAACGTCGAGAACGCCATCGTGTCACCGGGCACCCGCACCAGCGACCCCAGCAGGCGGGTCTTCCAGCGTCCGAGGTGCACCGGGTCGCCGACGCGCAGCCCGAACTGGTGGAGAACCCCGGCGTCGAGGATCACCCCTTCCCCGCGCCGGAGTGCGTCGATCGCCTCCGGGGGCTCGCATTCCAGACGCCCGTAGAACGGGAACCCCCCGTCCAAGGCCCGGGCATTGACCAGACGGGTGGCGTTGGTGAGCGCCGGGAAGACGGCCATGGTGGAAAAACTGGTCTCGCGGGCGGTCTCAAGCGCCGGGACCGTGCGGACGAGGGCCTCGGCGGCCGGGGAAAGCGGCTGGCGGGATGCGAGCACCAGGTCGGCCCCCAGCAGGGTCTTGGCCTGGGCCTCGATGGCCGCACGGAGCGTGGCCGAGAGGGAACCGACGGCCGCCAGGGCGGCCACCCCCAGCGAGATCGACAGGGAGAACCACACCAGGCGGAGCCTTGAGGCGCGGGATTCGCGCCAGGCCATTCGCCAGGTCCATCGGTGCCACAGCGCCCGGATCACGGCCTCAACCTAGACGCAACCCGGCCGGAGGCGAGTCCCGTCCCGCCTTGGCCTCCCGGAGATGGGCCTCCGCCGGCGGCGCTCCACCGGCCCCGGCGGTCCCACCTCCGATCGACCCGTTCGGCCGCAGGGGCCGAACACCGGCATTTCATCGGGCGGCGCGCCACGCTACCGTGAGGTCGTCCGTCCGACGACCCACGCCCTCCCATGCCTCCCCGATCCGCCGAATTCGTGACCAGCGCCACCGACCTCGAGGGCTGCCCGGATCCCATCGTGCCCGAGTTCGCCTTCATCGGGCGGTCCAACGTGGGCAAATCGTCGCTCATCAATCGGCTTACCGGGCAGCAGGGGCTGGCAAAGGTGTCGGCCACCCCCGGCCACACCAAGACACTGAACTTCTACCTCGTGCAGCGGGAATGGCACCTGGTGGACCTCCCCGGATACGGCTTCGCCCAGAAGAACCTGGCCGACCGGGAACGCTTCGAGGCGATGATCATCGACTACCTCGAGCAGCGCGAATCCCTGATCCGGGTCTTCGTGCTCATCGACTCGCGCCTGCCGATGCAGAAGCTGGACCGGGACTTCGTGGTGTGGCTCATCGGCGCGGACATCGACTTCGCTCTGGTGTACACCAAGGTGGACAAGACCAAGCCGGCGGTGCTGCGCGCAACCCGGGGCGAGTTCGAGGCGCTCTTCCAGCAGATGGGCCTCTCGGCGGCGCCGATGTTCGAGACCTCGTCGGAAACCGGTGCTGGCAAGGTGGAACTGATGCGCTTCATCGCGGCCGAGGTGGCCAGTGTGCAGGCCGATGGCGAAGACGAGGGAGACTCCTCCACCGGGGACGGGCCGGATCCGGCGGAAGGCGACCGGACCGCCGCAGGGTGAACCATCCCCCGCCACCAAAACCACCTTCAGCCCACCGCCCGGGTCACCGCCGCCGCCTCAACGCGGGCGGATCACCAACTCTTCGATCACCGCGCGCGAGGGCAACTGGATCGCCAGCATCACGCAGGCGGCGATGTCCTCGGGCTGCATCATGCGGGCACGGGCGGCCTCATCGGGCACCACCGGCCGGCGGTTGAGCAGGGGGGTGTCGATGTCGCCCGGGAAGATTCCGATGGCCCGGACCCCGCGCGACCGCTCCTCGGCATTGATGGCCTGGGTCAGGCCGGCCAGGCCGAATTTGGACATCACGTAGGCCGGACCGGCCTTCGGCGAGGCCTGCTTGCCGGCATCGGAGATGATGTTGACGATGGTGCCCGAACCCCGGGCCCGCATTCCCGGCAGGAAGGCCTGGACGCAGAAGTAGGCCCCGTTGAGGTTGGTGTCCATCATCGCGTGGTAGTCGGCGTCGGAGAGCACCTCGAGGGCACGCTTCGGGGCGTTGGTGCCGGCCGCGTTGACCAGCACCTCGACCGGGCCGAACTCCTGCTCGATGCGCGCGCCGACCTCGCGCACCGCGTCCTGCCGGGCGATGTCGCAGGCGATGGCGGTGATGCGGCCAGCCAAGGCGCCGGCCCGTGAGCGGGTCTCCTCGAGCGCCGAAAGGCGGCGGCCAAGGGCCACCACCGACCACCCGGCCGCGACGAGCGCCAGAGCCGTCGCCTGTCCCACGCCGGAGCCCGCCCCGGTCACCACAGCCCATCGAGTCATGCGGGAAAGCCTATGGGGACGGGGCTGAAAAGGGAATCCGGGAGAATCTGGGAGATTCCAGGCCTCGTGCCGGCGGCGATGGCGGCGATGGCGGCGTTGTGGAGATGGACTTCAGGCCGCGAGCCGCGCCCGATGCCGCTCTTCCAGGTCGTCGAGTGCCCGACGGGCCTCCGCCAGGTCCATCTCATGGACCTCGATGCCCCGACCGATGCCTTCCAGCAGGGTGATGGTCAACTCGCCTCCCAGGTGTTCGCGAAACTCCTCGAGTCCCTCGAGCACGGCCAGAGCCCCCGAGGGTCCCACGGCCCGCAGTTCCGGATCGAAGAGGGTGAAGCCCAACCGCTCCAGCAGACGGAGGATCCGCTCGGCCTCGGCGCGGTCCAGCAGGCCCCTGCGCACCGCATAGAGCACGTCCAGCGCGATGCCGATGGCCACGGCCTCGCCGTGCCGGAGACGGTAGCCGGTCATCTGCTCGAGCTTGTGCGCGGCCCAATGGCCGAAATCCAGCGGGCGGGCGCTGCCCATCTCGAAGGGATCGCCACCGGTGGCGATGTGGTTGAGGTGCAGCTCGGCACTCCGCCGGATGAGGTGCTTCATGGCCTCGGGCTCGAAGGCCGCCAAGGCGGCGGCATCGCCCTCGAGCCTCCGGAAGAAGTCCGCATCCCGGATGCAGGCCACCTTGACCGCCTCGACGTAGCCGGCCCGCTTGTCCCGGTCTGGAAGGCTCGCCAGCAGGTCGAAATCGTTGATGACCGCCGTCGGCGGGGCAAAGGTGCCGACAAAGTTCTTCTTGCCGAAGGCGTTGACCCCGTTCTTCACCCCCACCCCGGAATCGTCCTGGGCCAGCGTGGTGGTGGGGATGCGGATCAACCGGACCCCGCGATGGGCGGTCGCCGCGGCCAGTCCCACCATGTCGAGGAGCGCCCCTCCCCCGACGACCACGACATGGTTGTGCCGGTCGATGTGGTGCCGGTGGATGAGCTCAAGGATCTCCACCACCCGCGCCCAGTCGTTCTTGACCGACTCCCCACCGGCCACCCGCACCGGCGGACAGACCAACAGCAACCGGTCGGCGCAGGCTGAGAAATAGGACTCGATCCGGGGCACGAGCTCCGGCCTGGCGGCGGCGAGGGCCTCCTCGATCACCAGCAGGACCTTGCCCCGGCCGGCCCGGGACACCGGGGCCCCCTGGAGGAGTTCGGACGCCAGCAGCGGGTTGCCCGGGGTGAAAACCCCATCGGTAAACTGCAGCCGCAACCGGTATTGGACCGAGATGACACGTTCGACGACGGACATTGGGTGCGCGAAAGACTGCGGTTCCGACGCCGCAGCGCGAGGTTTATTTAGAGTCACCGCACGGCCATGGGCCACGATGGGCAAACGCTGTGCCGCACGATGCGACGGCCCGCCATGACGTCGCCGTCGGATAAAGCCTAGGCGACAATCCGGGGACTCTGGCGTACCTTCCGCCCCCGATCCATGGCGGACTCCCCCGCAACGTTCTTCAGCCGCATGCTCCACCGCCTGGCGCTGTTGGTCCACCGGCGCCGGACATGGTTCATCGCGCCGCAGTTCCTCCTCGCCGCCCTGTGCGTGTGGTTCACCGTCGCGCGGCTCGAGTTCAGCGTGGACCGGAACGACCTCGTCGGCTCGGAGCAGGAATACCACCGCAATTTCCTCGAGCTGAAGCGCGAGTTCCCGGGCCAGGACGACCTCGTGGCCATCGTCGAGAGCGACGATCCCGAGAAGAACCGGCAATTCGTCGAACGGCTCGGCGCGCGTCTCGACCGGGAATCAACCCAGGTCTCCCCCACCAACCTCTTCACCGACGTCTTCTACAAGGGCGACCTGCCGCTCATGGGCCCCAAGGCCCTGCTCTTCGTCCCGGAGTCCGACCTGAAGGAGATGCTCTCGGCCATCCGGGGCTTCCGGCCCTTCATCGAGCAGTTCTCCAGGGCGACCAACCTGGCGGCGGTCTTCCACCAGGTCAGCGTGCAGATCCGGTCGGCCGACCGGTCGAGCAACGCGGCCAACGACTCGCTGGTCGGTGCGCTGCCGGCCCTCGAGCGGATCGTGCAGCGATGCCGCGAGAGCATGGCCCGGCCTGGAATCCCCCCGTCCCCGGGCGTCGACGCGCTGTTCGGCGCCGGGCCCGAGGCCGAGCGTGCCCGATATGTGACCTTCGACAGGGGCAGACTCTACCTGGTCAATGCCAAGGCCCGCCTCGCCACGATGGATGAACTCCCCAAGACGGCGCAGTCGGCTTGGGAGCGCCTGACGGGCCGCCAGCACGCCAAGAGCGATCGGGAACTGGAAAACGACCTCAAGTGGCATCAGGGGGAGTTGAGCGGACGGGCCGTGGAGCGGTTCCGGCAACTGATCGCCGAGACCAAGCGGGAGGTGCCCGGGGTGAACGTGGGGCTCACCGGCGAACCGGTGCTCGAGGTGGACGAGATGCAGCAATCCCAGACCGACTCGACCTGGGCGACAATCCTGTCGCTGATCCTGTGCGGCCTGCTTTTCCTGGTGGGCTACAACCACCGCGGCCGGCCGCAGAAGACGGTGCTCAGCCTGCTGGTGGGCCTCTGCTACACCATGGGCTACACGACGGCGGTGGTCGGGCACCTGAACATCCTCACCATCACCTTCGCACCGATGCTCATCGGGCTGGCCATCGACTTCGGGGTCCACCTCATCAGCCGCTTCGAGGAAGAGGTGAACGGGGGCGAGACCGACGTCACCGCCATCACCCGGGCCATCGTCAACACCGGCCAGGGAATCTTCACCGGCTGTTTCACCACCGCGGGGGCCTTCTTCGCGATGGCGCTGACCGACTTTCGGGGCATCCAGGAGATGGGGGTGATCAGCGGCGGCGGCCTGTTGATCTGCCTCGTGCCGATGACGACCCTGCTCCCGGCACTGCTGCTGCGGGAAAAGGGGCTTCGGCGCGCCGGGGCTGGCCACGACGCCAGGGCCACGGGAGCCCAGGCACCGGGCGCCTTGGCCCCCCCCGCGCCGGCGGATTGGCGGTGCCGGATCGAGCGATTCTGGCTGGACCGGCCCTGGTGGGTGCTCGGTGCCGGCGCAACCCTCTCGGCCCTGTGCGCCGTCCAGGCGGTCCGGGTCCCCTTCGACTACAACCTGCTCAACATGCAGAGCGACGGGTTGTCGTCGGTCATCTTCGAGAAGAAGCTCGTCGAGGCGGCCCGGATCCGGAAGGACGACGCCTCAGGCGACCGCGCCCAAGGCGTGCTGTTCGGGGCGGTGATGGTTCCTTCGGCCACCGAGGTCCCGGCCATCGAGGCCCGGCTGAAGGCCCTGCCCACGGTTGCCGGTGTCGATTCAATGGGCCACTACCTGACCCAGGATTCCAGCGCACAGCTTGAGCTCATCCGAAAGATCCGGGCCGAGACCCGGGCGATCCGGTTCCCGGTCGTGCCGGATGCGCCTGTCGACCTGGGGGCCTTCAGCCAACGCCTGTGGGGCCTCCAGGGACTCCTGGCCCTCGCGGCCGACGAGGTGGCCCGCACGGCCGCGGACGAGAAGGAACTGCTCAAGAACCTCACCTCGCTGCGGGTGGCCATCGCCGATCTCCGGTCGGCGATGTTCCGGGGCGACCGTGAGGTGAACGCACGCCAACTGGGCCGATTCCAGCACGCGCTCTTCCGGGACATCCGGGACACCTTCGAGACCCTCCAAGGCCAGGACGACTCGGGAGGCCTTCGGGAGGCCGATCTGCCGGCGGTGTTGCGCAACCGCTTCGTGGGTGTGGGCGGCAGGCACCTGGTGCTGGTGTACCCGAAAGAGGATGTCTGGGAGCGTGGGCCGCAGGAGCGCTTCGTGAAGGAGATCCAGTCGGTGGCCCCCCGCGCAACCGGAACGCCGGTGCAACTCTACTACTACACCGAACTGCTCAAGGTTTCCTACGTGGAGGCGGCCGGCTGGGCGCTCGGGGCGATCGTGCTGCTGGTGTTTGTGCACTTCCGCTCGCCGGTTCAGTTGTTCCTGGCGCTCTTGCCGGTGGTCGTCGGGGCGCTCTGGATGGTGGGGTTCATGGGAATCGCGGGGATCCCCTTCAACCCGGCGAACATCATGACCCTGCCCCTGGTCATCGGCATCGGGGTGACCAATGGCATCCACATCCTGAACCGCTTCGCCGAGGAACGCACCCCCGCCCTGCTGGGCAAAAGCACCGGCAAGGCGGTGCTGATCTCCGGCCTCACGACCATCGCGGGCTTCGGCAGCCTGATCATCGCCGACCACCGGGGCATCCGCAGCCTCGGCTGGGTGATGGCGGTCGGCACGGCCACCTGCATGATCGCCGCCATGACCTTGTTGCCGGCGCTCCTCACGCTGAAAAGCCGGCAGACCGGCAACCGACGGCCCGGGATTTGAGGCCCACGCCGGCACGAAAATGCCCCGGGCACCTGGACGGCACCCGGGGCGGATCGCAGAATTTCCGGAGGGTCGACGGCACCGACCGTCAACGCCCACGGGATGACCTCGGGGGCCCCGGGACTCACCCGACCTGAGGCCCACGCCGACCGGGGACGGTGGACGCCCTCAGGCTTCGGCCATGGCCTCGCGGGCGAGGAAACGGTCGCGCAGCTTGCGCAGGGCGGCCGCCTCCAACTGGCGGATCCGCTCACGGGTGAGGCCGAAGTCGACCCCGATCTCCTCGAGCGTCCGGGGGTCTCCCCCCTCCAGGGCGAAGCGCTGGTTGAGGATGACCTGCTCGCGCGGGTTGAGCGAACCGACCAGCTCCCGCATGAGCTCGGCGTTGCTCGACTCGCTGACGCCCGCCCAAGGCATCACCGCCGACTCATCGGCGATCACATCGGCGATGCGGTTCGACTCGGGATCGTTGCCGATGGGGGCGTCCAGCGAGGTGGCCCCGACGGCGGCGGCCTCGCGCCAGCGACGGATGTCGTCCACGTCGGCCTCGAGCTCGCCAGCCAGTTCGGCATCGGTGGCCGGCCGCCCGAGGTCGGCCTCGAGGCGCACCTCGGCCTTCTTCATGCGGGCCAACTCCTGCACGATGTGGATGGGCAGCCGGATGGACTTGGACTGGTTCGAGAGGGCCCGCTTGATGGACTGCTTGATCCACCACGCCGCGTAGGTCGAAAGCTTGGCCCCGCGGTCGGGATCGAAGCGCTCGACGGCCCGCATCAGGCCGATGTTGCCCTCGTTCACCAGGTCGAGCAGGGGCAGGCCGTAATCCTCGTACTCGCGGGCGATCTTGATCACCAGGCGCAGGTTGGCGCGGATCATGTGCTCGCGGGCCGCCTCGTCGCCCTTCTGGATGCGGCGCGCGAGGTCGACCTCCTCCTGGGCGGTCAGCAGCGGGGTCTCCACCGCATCGCGCAGGTACAGACGCAGGGAGGAATGCTCATCCCAGACACCGCGCTCGGGGTGGACCGGAGCCCGGGAGTCCCGGAGCGTGGAAGTCTCGCTCCATTCGGGCTCGACCTGGACCGGGACCGCCCGGGAGGTCGCCAACGTCTCCAGCGGAATGACGGCCTCGCCCGGAGGTTTGGGTCCACCCATCGGACTGGTCCGCTTCCGATCGACTGCGGAGACGGTGGAGGGGGCGGACACGGTCACCGGATCGGGCCTCGGGGATGACGTCCCCTTGCGAGGGGTGGGGTTGACGGACTTTCCGGAAGACACGGCGGAAGACACGGGACGACGAGAGGTCCGCTGGCGCTTGGACTGCTTGGACCGCAGCCGCTTGCCGTTGGACGAGGCGGACGTCGCGTGGGAGGAGGATCCGGACCGCTTGGCTTTGAGGTGGGTCTTCATGATGATTGAAAGGTTGGAGTCGTTGGTGCCGGTTTTGTTCACTGGTTTCGTCGGACTCAAATTCCGGTGGGGAGGTTTCCAGGGGGCGGGCCTTCCCATCGTCGAGGATCCACTAGCATTCGCAGGGCCAAACCGGATTTGTTGATTTTTGGGCCATTTCCGGGCTGGTGACTCCCCGGCGGAGTGGACTTCGGGACATCATGCGACATTTTGTCACCCAAGGTGCCAGGCATGAAGCTCCATGGCACTTCACCTCCCCTTCCCGCCCTGCCCTGAACCGCCGTGCCGTCCGCCGCCCGATTCCTGGGTCCTGAAAGACTGGCCTGCGCCCGGTGAACGTGCTGAACTCTTTCCACGCCTATGACTATGCCTTCCATCCCGGGTGCTTGGACCATCTCCCTGGTCTCCCTGTTGACCGCCTCGACCCTGCCCTCCCTGGGGGCGTCTTGGGTCACCTACGAACCCAAAGCCGGCACCTCCAACGGCAAGACCATCGTCCTCCTGAGTGGCGACGAGGAGTATCGATCGGAAGAGAGCCTTCCGCAGATGGGAAAAATCCTTAGCCAGAAGCATGGCTTCAAATGCGTCGTCCTGTTCAGCCAGGACGCCGACGGTACGATCAATCCCAACAACCAGACCAACATCCCCGGCATGCACCTGCTGGCCCAGGCCGACCTGGTGGTCAACCAGTTCCGGTTCCGTGAACTGCCCGACGCCGACATGGAGCATTTCGTCCGGTACCTCGACAGCGGCAAGCCGATGATGGTGGTCCGCACGGCGACCCACGCCTTCAACTACGAGCGCAACAAGCAGAGCCCCTACGCCGGGTATTCCTGGACGGCCAAGGGGGGAGGCTTCGGCGGCAAGACCGTCGGTGAGACGTGGACCTACCACCATGGCCACCATGGCAAGGAGGCGACGCGCGGCGTGGTCGACGGCCGCAATTCCAAGCACCCGATCCTCAACGGGGTGTCCGATGTGTTCGGGCCGAGCGACGTGTACGGGGTGAATCCGGACTTCCCGAAGGACGCCACCATCCTGATGCACGGGCAGGTGCTCACCGGGATGCAACCCAACGACCCGCCGAACCTGTCCAAGCCCATCATGCCGCTGGTTTGGCTGCGGGACCACCAGGGCGCCTCGGGCCACACCTCGAAGATCCTTTGCACCACGATCGGAGCCGCGGCCGACCTCCGCAGCGAGGACCTGCGCCGCCTGTTCGTGAACGCCGCCTATTCGCTGACCGGCCTCGAAGTGCCGAAGAAGGCCGACGTGTCCCCGGTCGGAACCTTCGAACCCACCATGTTCGGGTTCAACACCTTCACCAAGGGCGTGAAGGTGTCGTCCCACGAGCTGAAGTGACATCGCCTCACGGGTCGAGGCGGATCCGCCACATCTCGGCGGATTCGCCCGTCCCGAGCTCGAAGGTCCGCTCCACCCGGCCGTCGGCACGGACGACTCCCGGCGGCGTGGTGTAGGAGGCCCGGAGGACGGTGGCGACGGCGGTGACCGACCCGGCCCCGGAGATCGTCACCCGTTCCAGGACGAAGCCAACATCGCGGTCGCCGGCGGTCCGGAGGCGAACCAACCCTCCCGGCAGGAGATCCACCGCGACCTCGGGCCGGGATGGCGGCAGCGCCCCCAGCGGCTCGGAGCGCCAGTTCGACGGCAG
>JBIKMQ010000498.1:0-2883 GCA_044359215.1 Candidatus Chromulinivoraceae bacterium | reverse complement strand
GGGCCGCTGGCGGAACCTTCGGGCGCATGGGCCGGCCAGCCTGGACAGGTCATGGGGCCTCGCGGTCCAGGCGCTCGAACACGCCGAGGATCCGGTCGAAGGCCCGGTACAGGTCGGCGTTGGAGCGCAGGTCGATGGTCAGCGCCTCGTCGCGGTTAGATCGGCGGGTCGCCGAGCCGTCGATCCACAGCACCGAGCCTTGCTGGCGGCGGTGGTGGGTCCGGGGCTTGACGTTGAAGGCGGCGACCTCCGGCGAGCAGAGGAATTGCGTGTCGGTGACCAGCGCCCGGATCGGCCGCCCCTCGCGGTTCTCGCCTGGATCGGCCAACCGCACGCTGCGGGGCGTCACCTCGGGGGTCTGGAACAATTCGGTCACCCCGCCATGACGGTAGTGGTAGCTGCCCTGGGCCTGGGTGGTGCCGACCTTGGCCAGCTCGGCGGTGGCGTCGACGGCCTGGTCGGATCCCGGGCAGAAGAGCACCCGGGGTGTCTTGGCCAACGGGCCATCGAGCAGCAGGCCCAGCGCCACGGGACGTCCGTCGCGCAGCGACAGCAGGCTCGTCGGGGATCCGGTCGAGGGGTACAGCTCGGCCGGGTGCGTGAAGGGCGGCGCGCTCGGTCCGTAGGGCAGGGAGCCCAGGTGGTCTTGCGCGTACAACTCCAGGGCGATGCCAACCTGGTGCAGGTTCGACAGGCAGGAGGCCTGCCGACCGGAGTCCTTGGCCCGGCTGAGGGCCGGGGCCAGCAGCGCGGCGAGCAGTCCCACGATCGCCACGACGACGAGCAGTTCCACGAGGGTGAAGCCCCGGGCTGAGCGCCCCGCGTTCATGATGCGGGTTGTGCCACCACGCGCAGCCAGAGCGCCCCGTCCCGTTCCGGGTCCGCGGTCCAGCCGACCCGTGCGCCGGTGCCCCGGATCGGCCCGGCCATGGGGGACCAGGCCTTCCCGTCGGTCGAGGCCTCCACGCGGTAGGACTTGTCGGCCTGCGAGGCCCACTCGATCCGGAGGCGTCTTGGGCCGGAGCCCGTGTCCCAGGCCCAGTCGAGGCGGGGCCCCTCGGGAGACTGGCGGTGCAGGGTGAGCGCATCGACATCCCAGTAGCCGCCCGCCAGATCGGCTCCGACCGTGGACCTCAGGCCGATGCCCACCGGTTGCCCGGCCCAGGGATCGGCCGCCTGCACCCGCGCCGTGGTGACTGCCACCCGCACGAGATTCTGCCGGTCGGCGAAGAGGGTCTTGGAATGCACCACCTCGGTGCGGGCCACGGGCACCTGCGTTCCGGAGGCGTCTCGGTAATACAGGCTGAGTTCCAGCGGAACCCCCTCCCGCATGCCGCCACCGCCCCCCTGCACCAGCGCCCCGAGGGTGTAGGTGGCACCGGGTTCGTAGCGGACCCTGAAGTCGCCCGCGGGTTCGGGGTCATTCCAGTCGCGGCTCGAGGCGTCCTGGAACAGGCCGACGCCCGGGATGGCGAACAGGTAGAGCGCCTGGCGACCGTCGAGGTTGGCGAGGTGGTCGGTCGCTCCCGGCGCGGTGTTGCGGAAGATGCCGGTGAGCTGGTCCCAGGCGAAGCCTCCGGCCTCGGAATAGCCTTCCGGGGCCGGGTCCTCCTGCCAGCGGTCGATCCGCGTGGACACGAAATCGGTCGCCGGCGTCTCAAAGGACCCGTTGGGGATGGTCAGTTCCACCGGGCCGCCCGTGAGTCGCAGCCCGAGGGCGGCGACCGCGCCCAGCGACTGGAGACCCCGCAGGCGCCCCGGGCGAACCGGACACCGCGCCGGGCACGCTCCGGGGCATGGCCTCCCCCCGAGGGCACCGGGCCCGGTGGATGGGGAGGGGAGGTCGGTCGGAATCATCGGGACCTCGTCGGGCATCACCCCGCCTTCAGGACAGGCGGCGACGGCGGACCCATCCGAGGCCGGCGACCGCGGCGCCCGCCGCCAGCAGCGCGCCCGTGCCCGGCTCCGGCACGCTGGTCAGCTGCACCTTGTCCAGTTCCCAGTAGGCGATTCCCTGTGCGCCATTGGGGCTCAGGGCCATCACTTCCACGCCGAGGTTGCGCCCGATCCACGGCTGGGCCGACGTCGCCGGGTCGAGGCTCACCGAGAAGGTCTCCAGCGTCGACGAGCTGGTCAGCGCGTCGGTGGCCGAGACGGAGGTGCTGGCCACCCGGACGCGGTTCAGCGGACCGTTGTCATAGTACAGGCTCAGCTGGAACTGGGTGCCCGGGGTCAGCGCCCCGCCGCCCCGCAAGCCCACCTGCAGGTTGTAGGAGTTGCCGGCGATGAACGGAAATGGGGTCTGCTGGCTGAGCGACACGCCCGGGACTGCGAACAGGAAGGCCACCTGGGTGCCGTCGGCATTGGTCAGGTGACGGGGTTGGCCCGCCGGCGGGTTGGGGAAGGTTCCGGCCATCTGGTCCCATTGCTCGGCGCTGATGCCGAAGCCGGCGGGCGGCGGGGGCGCCTTCTGCCATCCGTCGACCATCGTGGAGGCCGGGAACCCGGTGGGGATCCGGGGAGTCTCGAAGGAGGGGTTGACCAGGGGCAGCGACTGGCCCGAGGCCGTGCCCACGACGCCAAGGGTCATCAGCAGGGCGGGCAGCCAGGCGCCCCGAGGGGTTTGGGGTCGCGGGGCGTCCTGGAGGCGGCGTTCGTTCATGATCGTCATGTCTGCAGTCTGTGGCATTGGGCTTGATGCGCAACTCGCGGAATCCATCCGACGGCGGCACGTCACCGGATCATCCGGCGGTCTTCACCACCACGGCGTGCCCGTTGAGGTTGTGGATCACCACGCGGTCGGGCAGGACGCGCTGTTCGTCCACATGGCGGGTGATGCCGTCGCATCGGGCAAAGCCGTAGTCGTCATACACCACGAGGCCT